>JBBTRW010000052.1:0-16178 GCA_038064995.1 Patescibacteria group bacterium
CTTTAGTTTTATTCCAATCTTTTTATATACTTTGCTTATGTTGATGCTTTGGGTCGAGTATTCAAACAAAAAATCACGAGCTTTTCAACCAACTATACTGTTTTTTGTACTAGTTCTATTGTGTGGGATCATGGGCACATGGACATTGCTAGCTCCTGCACTGATTTTACCGTCTGTGATTTTATATGCGATAAATAAAAAACCACTCCTCAATACATCCCAGTACACTTTGGCTGCTGCATTGTCTTTTGTGGGCATGATCCAATTCTATATAGTAGCATTTGGACACAGTAGAGACCCGGCAACTTTTATTAATACTGCTGGCGCGATTACTCGATACATGCCCGAAATGCTGATTGTATTGAGTGTGATCATGTCTGTTATTTTAGCTTTTTCAAATTTCAAAAAAATCGCTACAAGGGTATTTTTCGTTCATATAGTATCGATTGGTGCATTTTGTTGTTCATTATATGTATACCAGTTGTCAACAAAGGGAGCGATTGATTACTATTTTTACAAATCTATGAGAATGTTGGTTTTCACTTTACTGTTCACGATATTTGTATGGTTAGTCGTATGGCTATACAGCAAGAAAGCCGACTTCGTGACAGAATTATACTTGGGGCTTGGCGCGATTTCAATTATACTGCTTTCATTTTTCGCAATAGGCCCAGGCGAATCTAATCTAAAGTACACACTAGGTCACAGAATAGTCAGCCACGCCGACGCAAAAATAGTTATTGATACTTTATCAGAACTCAACAAAAATGCTAGTGCGGACACATACTTGTATTTTAAGAATAAGACTAGCTTTAATATCGTCGGTAACAATATAATTAGATCGGGAAATGTTATAAGCGCTTGCGAAAATAGATATCTGGCACAATTTATATTACACCCGCAAAATGGGGTTCATGGATTTGATGTATGTTCAAATGAAAAATATAAAAATCTCATATTTGTTGGAACAAAGGACGATGTAAAAAGAATCTCTCAATATATCACTGCAAACCCAAAAAGAACTACAGACAATCCATTAATACACACGAGCTACTAGCGTGGGTGCAAAGTTTCACTTCTTTCATATACGAATAAGCCACACTATGGTCGGGATGCAAATTAGAGAGTTTTATGATTAACAGTCATTCTTTAGTGTTCTCGGATTTTGATACCAAATGGTACAAGCACTGGGCCAAGGAGCTAAAGCAGGACAAGGACAATCTTGGGGGCATGAGGTTAAGATCAAATAAATTTTGGCAGAATGCCATCATGGCACAAATACTTTACGAAAGAGGAATGTTGAATCCAGATAGAAGGGGTTTGGGTTTTGGGGTGGGCCAGGAAAGGCTGCCAGCCCTGTTTGCAAATAGGGGTGTGAAAATTACAGCTACCGATCAAGACTTCACACATGCAAAGGCGAAACATTGGTCTAAAAATGAATTAGCAAAAAATGCCCTTTCTCTCAACAAACTAGGCATAGCCGACCAGGATGCATTTATAAAGAATGTGTCATTTGAAGCAGCCGACATGACTAAGATACCGGAAAAGTACAATGATAGGTATGATTTTGTCTGGAGCAATTGTGCACTCGGCCACCTGGGCTCAATCAATAAAGGAATTAGTTTTTTACTAGATTCTGCTAGATGCTTAAAGCCTGGTGGCTATGCGTTACACACGACAGAGCTTAATGTGCTTAAGAACGATGAAACACTGGATGCTGGCGATACCGTTATTTTTACCCCTAAAGATATTTACATGCTGTCTAAATTACTGTCTCAGGAAGGCTATAAAATGAAACCCTTGAAACTAAATTTTGGCAATAGTAAAAAAGACAATAAAATAACAATGCACCCCGAATATGGTAACGATTACTCAAAAATTCACTTGAGGGGGCATCTTCTTACCCAAGTGGTCTTGATTATTCACAAGCCTAAAATCAATAGCAATATCAATTTATTGTCAAAGCATATACATAAATATAACTATCACCGAAACGTTAAGAAGCAGGATCAATACTGCAATAAAGAAAAATTTAATGAATATTTAAATTCACTTGAAAAATCCAAACTTAGTAGCATGTCGCTAGTGCCTGTTCGTAAGGTTATCAATATTAAGGTTGCTAATACGCCCAGTTATGTATATGTTGAATTTGAGAATAGATCTAATAACAAAATATACAGTATGCATAAAAAATCTAATACATCTTGGCCAATTCTACTGGCAACTGCAGACCCAACTGACAGATATAGTAAATTCCAAGCAGATGACTGGGTTGGCGGGCAAGCCAATCGGCCATCTATGTACATTTTTGAAAAGACAAAAAATAATTCTTGGATCAAGCTAGACTATGTAAAGCCAAGGTCGCGCTTTTCATATCGAATAAAGCTCGATCCGAAAAAAGTTAAAAAGGGTCAATATAGCGAGTCTTTTGCAATTGTGCAAGAAGGTATAAAGCACCTTGAGGCTTCAAAATTTACCCTTAATATCCAGGTGACTGAGGGCGATACAGTTAAATAGTCTTTCAATATTTAAGAATAAAATTTTGCAGGGTGTAATAATAGGCCTTGTTCGCCCCTATTTGGTACAATAGATGTACTGATGAGTAAAAGAAAAATATATATCGACGGACTGGGTCTAGTTGAAGGGCATTTTAGCGGAGTTGGTCAATATATTCTGGGAATCCTTCGTGGTATTGACGAATTGCTAGACGATGCCAAGCAACAAGGAAAGGAAACTCCACGGGTTAGGCTGATTATTCCCTATAACACCGTCTATAAATTTCGTAAATTCAAGTTCAAGCACATAGAATATAAAACCTTTCCAATGCCCTTTAGGTACATGGTTGGCTTTTGGTACAGGGGTTGGATGCCGCCTATAGATCTGTGGTGTGGACCTGGTACGTATATTTTTCCTAGGTTTGTAGATATGCCACTACTGTTCAGTAAAAGCTCTGCTTTGACCATATTTGACCTATCCTACGAACTGCATCGTGAATATTCGGATGAAGAAAACGCCCGCTTTTTATCAAAGCGAGTATGCTCATCTATGGAAAATGCAGACCAGATCATTACAATCTCGGAAAGCGCAAAAAAAGAGATTGAGTCATTTTATAAAGTACAGTCAAATCGTGTTCACGTGGCTACCCCAGCGGTTGATACTAGGTACTTTTACAAAAGAAGTGATGAAGAAATTGATGAAGTTAAGAAAAAATACGGAATTAATACTAAAAAATATATCTTAGCACTATCGAACCTAGAGCCCAGGAAAAATTTAGATGGATTAATTGATGCATACTGTATGCTATCTGCCAAAGAGCGCTCTGGTACAGCCCTGGTGCTAGTGGGGGTTAATGGGTGGAAAACCGAAGATCTGTTTAGAAAAATTGTATCGAAGGTAAAGGATGGTTACGTGATTATCCGACCTAGTAAATATGTATCAGACGCTGATAAGCCAGCAATACTTTCTGGCGCCAGCATGCTTGTTTACCCTAGCCATTACGAAGGCTTTGGAATGCCGCCATTAGAGGCCCTGGCTTGTGGTACACCAGTTATCACAGCCGACAATTCATCGCTGCCAGAAGTTGTCAAAGAAGCCGGTATTATGGTGGATAGCAAGGACACAGCTGCCCTTTCTGGCGCTATAAGGCAATACCTACAGAATATTGATTCGGTTACCAAGAAAGCGCAGATAGAGGGACCCGAAAGGGCTCTGGCTTTTTCCTGGAAAGAAAGTGCCAAAATATACCTAAGCGCAGCAGGGGTAAAAGAATTATGAATATTGCCATAGACCTTACTCCCCTACAGGGTCCGCACCTCCAAAGAGGCGTTGGACAGACGCTGCTGAACTTTCTTCGTAACATCGACAGCCAGCACAAAGAGAGTCATCATTTTATATTCTATCTTTATGAAGACAATAGCGACGATGTTAATAATACTATTAATGAACAAATGTTTTCTTCTGTGGAGATACGATATATTACAGAGATCAGTAAGCCAAAGAAACCAAGTAATAAAATACTAAAAATTTTTTATTTTGCTTGGCTGGTCTTGGCCCTTCCTTTAAAGCAGCATAAAGGAGATCCGAGGCTTGGAGGAAAGGAATTGTCTGATGTTGATTTCTTTTTTCAGTTTGATCAAAATCAACCGCTTCCTAAAAAAAGAAAAGTTAAATCAGTCCTGATTGCGTATGACATTATTCCTTATGTATTAGAGTGTGATTACCTGAAATCTTATTCTACCGTTCGCCGCGACGGCGCAAGTAGAAGAGAGGCTATAAAAAGCTCGTTGAAACGGTGGGCCTACCTTCAGTCTTTGAAAATTAATACCAGGCGAGCGCAAAAGGTGCTTGCGATATCCCAGCATACAAAGAATGATTTTATGATGTATGTTAAGGTTCCGCAGAAAAAGATTGAAGTATGCCTACTAGGCATAAATCCAATTATTAATGGCTCTGTATGCAAAGACAGTCAAAAGGTTGATCGATATGTTTATACCAGCTGGGGATCTTTACCGAAAAAATCAAGCCTACCTAAGAAACCTTTCTTGCTTTTTGTAGGTGGTGTTGACCCAAGAAGAAAACTGGTTGATTTAATCTCGGCTTACAATGGTCTAAGGGCGCAAGGCAAAGAAATAGCACTTGTTCTGTGTGGCGATACTATGCTTGGATGGGACAAGATACCCAATACAGAGGTTCGTGATTACCTAAAACACACATCATACCTAGACGATATATACTTTTTGGGCTTTGCTGAAGATTCTGTTAAGAATTGGCTATATAAAAACGCCGTTGCTTTTGTGTACCCCAGTGTTTATGAAGGCTTTGGTTTGCCAGTTCTAGAGGCAATGCAGTACAGCACACCTGTAATAACATACAAGAATAGCTCTATTGGTGAAATAGCCGGTAGTGCGGCTATCTATACCCATGATGGATCTTCTATAAAGAAGTCAGTAGAAGATCTCTTGACTAGTACCCCTGCAAGAGGCAAATACAAAGCTATGGGGGAAAAACAGGCTTCAAGATATTTATGGTCAAAGACCACTAATAACACCTTTAAAGAACTGCTTTCCTAACTTTTTATAAAATAATCAGCGACTAGGCCCTTTATGGCTACTTTTATTCGCTGTAGATATGGTTTATTCCTGAGGGAATATCGCCTTTCTTGGTCAAGTTCGCCTTGAATAGTTTGAATTCGCCTGTCTTGATCGGAAACTAATCCCTCCAGGTGCTTTATATCATTGCTCCACGTAGTAAAATGATGGTTTCGTATTCCATTATGCGAATTTATTGCAGCGCGTTCAGCAAATCCTTCAAATAATTTCGATGACTCTTTTGCAATGTAGTACTCGTTTAGTCCATCATATATAACAAGTTCATATTTATAACCTTCTAGAAAACTAGACCAGTCGTCGGTCCGATGATTAGCCTCGATACATACGACAGTGGGTCTATACTTTTCCCAATTATTACTTTTGAGTACCTCGAATTCATACCCCTCTACATCAATTTTTAGAAAATCTATTTTTTTAATACTATTTTCCGAAAATATATTTTCTAAGCTATCAACTTTTACACTGTAATCATTATAGGGAATATTCAGCTTTGACTCTTCACCCTTACTCTCGGTACTTAGCGTTGAAAAACCATCGTGCTCAGGATATTCTCTAAACTTCAAAGTCCCCTTCTTCTCAGAAACAGCAATATTTAGATTAATGTCCCTTTTTCTTTTTTTCTCAAACACCTTTAATAGCCTTGGTATCGGTTCGATATTTATGCCGCTCCAGCCGCGCTGATAGAAATACTTGGTTACAGAATGATATTCTTCATCGTTTGCACCTACATCAACGTAAAATCCATTTTCAATGTTAGGTAAAAGTGAAGCAATGATTATATCTTCGTTATACTGTGCAAAAACTGGAAAACTATCTTTGCTAATCATCTTACTCTCCTCCCGTATGTTGGTATTGATTGTAGTTATTGATTAAGGTTGCTATATCGTACTCATAAGGCCTATATAGGGAGTGAGCGCTTGAGTTTATACTGATGTCAACCTTAAAGTCGCTGTCTTTTTTATCAAAAGATGCTGCGATTAGTCCATCGCCGCTAAATGACTCTAAAACGGTATGGCTGGCTATAATATGTCCACCCAAAGATCTTATAAGATCTTCGCACTTGAAGTGAGTTAGCGGGTCCCGGGATATTGAATAATGATGAGTTGAGACTATTAAAAACCTTAGCTTATGTTGCATGATTGTTTCTTTTGCTCCCAATATTGCTGCTAGCTCTTGACCTTGAACATCCATATGCAGTAAGTCTAGTTTTTTTAATTTTTCTCTTTTTACAAGTTCGTCTACGGGAATAATTGGTACTTTTTTTATTTCGCCAGGATTAGACTCGAGAGGAAAGTCGATAAAAGTATTGGGCTTCTCTCCAGCAGCAGAGTTAATAAACGTAACCTTTGATTTATTTAATTTGGCATTCACCTTGCCTACTTTTATATTATTAGGGTCGGGTTCACAGCAAATGTTGGTAGCATCCTGTATGGCGCTATTAAACCATAGCGAATAATAAGACCAGAAAGAACCAAGCTCAATCATGTTCGATCCGGGCTTGAGCCTTTTTAAGATCTCAAAAAATACTTTTTCTTCTTGCGGCTCGTGATGGCCCTTTAATTCTTCAATAATCCTCTCCATCCAAGATCCATAGTAGCCACCTCTTTTGACCATCAGGCCGTTATGCATAATCTGAACATCCGTATTGCTGGAACGCTTGAACTTACCTGCATCTTTAACCTTGGGTATATAGTCGGAATCTTTACAGGCTATAGTCATATTAGCCCTTTCTTCCAGGCTAACTATAAAAGGATCCGAAGCCGAGAGCAGCTCTAGTCCATCAACGACACCAACCTTAGAGCTAGTTTTTTTATTAAGTGAGGACTGATTTTTTGAAAATATACGCATACTAGCCCTTACTGCCTAACATTACTCTTACTTTTGGGCTTACGGGATAAGGAGATGGGGTGGCCTGAAATGCCGTAAATTGCGCAGCATTTTCCCACCAATCTAACACAGTGGATCCATCGTTCTCCAGTATTGCGATGTCGACTTGATACTCGCCGTCAGAAAATATATTTTGTACATAGAATTCAAATAGAAAGTGGTCATTAGGGCTAAGGGTACCTGTTTTTATTTGCATCACTCTCGTGTTAGTGCCTACTATAGCGTGTCCTGTTGAGTTTTTTATAATGAATCCTATTATAGGTTCGACTAGATTATTTTTACTTTTCACGGCGATCTGAATATCAATCTCACCATCTTTTTCATTTACTGCTTTTGGTGCTTTTACTGCCTTAATGATGTTTGGATCGTCTCCCCATCTGCTTACGGATAGGCTGTTTTCTTTTTTTACTTTTTTTGAGAACAACCTTGAGTAAGATGTAGCAATTTTTTCAGAATCATCAATAGCCACAAGTTCGCTTTTTTCGATTAGAGCCGCTCTATCACAATATTCTCTTACTGCATCCATATCATGACTAACAAAGACAACTGTTTTATTATTTTTCTTTAAGCTCCTAAAGTACTCAAAGCACTTACGCTGAAATGCAGCGTCACCTACAGCTAAAACTTCATCAATTAATAAAATGTCTGCGTCTGAACGTGTCGCCATAGAAAATGCCAAACGCACCTGCATGCCGCTGGAATAGTTTTTAAGTTTTTGGTCCATAAACTTTTCCAGCTCGGCAAAGCTTACGATGTCATCGTACATTTTATCGATCTGTTTCTGGTCAAAGCCCAATAGAGCTCCATTTAGGTACACGTTCTCACGACCAGTAAGCTCTGGGTTAAAGCCAACTCCCAGCTCTATAAAAGGAACTAGCTTGCCTTTTTTATAGACTTTTCCACTAGTCGGCTGGTATATGTCGGCCAATATTTTTAAAAGTGTGCTTTTACCACTGCCGTTCCTGCCAACAATTCCAAAGAATTCGCCCTCTTTTATATCAAAGCTAATATTTTTTAGCGCATGCTGCGTCTCAGATGCTTTTTTTGTATTTTTTTTGTATGAACCAGTGAATAAACTTTTTAGTGAATTAGCTTTTTGGTGCGGCAAAATAAAGTCTTTTGATACGCTCTCTACTTTAATTGCAATTTGATCAGACATAAATTAGGATTCCTCCGCAAAATATCGTGAATGCTTTTTGAAATAATAGCTTGAAAAAATAGCCATCACAATAACAATGACAAGCGGCACCAGCCTCATATATGGATTGCCGTATACGTCACTGATGGTTTGTACGTTCGGGTCAATCAAAAGAACCCTGGCATCCTGAATTATTTGGGCGACTGGGCTAATCAGCAGCACCTTTGCGGCCAATGGAGAGGCTGCGATAACCATTGATATTGGGTACAGAATCGGGGTGGCGTAAAATCCTGCCTGCAGTACAACCTCCCAGATATAATTGATATCCCTGAATCTGACGTAAAGTGCACTAAGCAAGAATGCTATTGATAGTGAAAATACAAATAGCTCAATAATCGGCAGCACCGCCAATAGGCCTACCCACCTGAAATCCACACCGTTGAGCGCCATAAAGAACAGCACAACCAGAAGGTTCAGCAGCAGGTTAATCAGGGCTGAAAACGAACCCGCAACAACCACAACATAGCGAGGAAAAGACAGCTTTCTCATCAGATCTCCCTGGCCTACTATTGCAGTTACTCCCCCCATAGTTACCTCTACAAAATAATTCCACAAAACAATACCAAGTAGTAGAGATACGGCAAAGTGTGGTTGATCTGCGCCAAACCTTAGAAAATGTACAAATACTACATACAATATGGCAAACAGCATTAACGGCTTTAGTAGCGACCATAGATAGCCAAGTGCTGATCCTTGATAGCGTAGCTTGAAGTCAACAATCACCAGGCGCTTCAAGAGTATGAGCGAGTAGCGATAGCGCTCCCGCAAACGATGGAAAATATTCATTACTACCAGCTATTATAGGTTTTTGCCTCAGATAAATCAATCGATAATAGATGTTATAATGCTAGGCATATGAGTGAAAAAAGAATAGCTATAACTGGTATCAACGGCTTTGTTGGCAAGCATCTAACGCGAGAGCTGGTTAACAATGATATTGATGTTGTTGGTATTGGCCGCGAAGACATTGTAGACCCTGAAATCGCAGAACTATTGGAAGGATACATACACCAAGATATAGCAAAAAGCTGGCCGCAGCTACAGCAGCCAGTTGACGCCGTGATAAATCTTGCCGGGCTGGCTGCTGTTGGTCCTTCGTTTAAACACCCCCAGGACTATATAAATATCAACAGTGCCATTGTCACCAATATGTGTGAATATTATCTGGGGCAAGATGAAAAACCGCGAATCATATCTGTAATAAGTAGCGCTATTTACAGTCCTGACCAATCAATGCCACTAACTGAAGAGTCTGAAATAGCTTTAAATTCGCCGTATGCAGTCAGCAAGGTATTAAATGAAAAACAACTGGCATACTATCGCGGACGCGGGCTAAGCTGTATAGCAGTTAGGCCATTTAATCATATTGGGCCGGGTCAAATGAATGGATTTCTGATTCCAGATTTGATAGAAAAATTAAACAGTATTGGCGAATCTGGTGTAATTGAGGTTGGTAACCTAAAAACCAAACGCGATTACACAGACGTACGGGACGTCGCCAAAGCATATAGACTGTTGGCTATGGCCGAAAAATTAAATCACGACACATATAATGTATGTTCTGGCGAAAGTCATTCTGGCGAAGAAATCTTGGCAAAAATCCAAGAAAAAATGGGCAAAGAGCATATTACGGTACAAGTAGACCAGACCAGGATACGACCAAATGACCCTATGGATATATATGGCAATGCCGAAAAATTAGCCCAAGACACTGGATGGCAGCCTGCCGTTAGCCTGGATCAAACTATCGAAGATGCCTTAGCAGCTACTGCTGGCCTTCGGACTCTAGTTTGAGGTCGTGCTCAACCATTAGTTTAACGAGACCTGGAAAATCAACTTTACGCTTCCAGCCAAGCTCATTTTCCGCCAAACTTGGGTCACCTAACAATAGGTCAACCTCGGCAGGGCGCATGAAGGCAGGGTTTTGCTTTACATATGGCTTCCAATCATCAATGCCAATTTCTTTAAAGGCTAGGGTCAGGAATTCTTCGATAGAGTGTGTTTCGCCAGTGGCTAGCACATAATCTTTTGGCTTTTCCTGCTGTAACATTAGCCACATACCTTCTACGTAATCACCGGCGTAGCCCCAGTCGCGCTTTGGCCATAAATCACCCAGCTCGATATGGTCTTGCTTGCCTAGCTTTATACGGGCCACGGCATTTGTAATTTTACGTGTAACAAACTCTATACCCCGACGTTCGCCTTCGTGGTTAAACAGAATACCTGACACAGCAAACATATCGTAGCTTTCGCGGTAATTCTTGGTAATCCAGTAGCCGTACAGCTTTGCCACACCATACGGACTGCGCGGATGAAATGCCGCATCCTCGGTGTATCCATTTTCTGGCCGGTTATACTCTAGACCGCCAAACATTTCTGATGTGGAGGCTTGGTAAAACTTAGCCTTTTTTTCAAATCCGGCCAGACGTATGGCCTCGAGCATATTTAGAACGCCCTTGCCTGTAACATCAGCTGTTAGCTCGGGGTTTTTGAATGAATATCCAACGTGGCTAATTGCTGCTAGATTATACACCTCGTCAGGCTGTGATATTTGAACTGCACGCACTAATGATGACTGATCGATTAAATCTGCCTCGATTAATTTTACATAAGGATATTCTTGTTCAGTCTCTTTGCGTCGTGGGTTGTGTTGTCCGCGAATAATACCGTAAACTTCGTAACCTTTTTCATGCAGAAACTTTGCTAAATGACCTCCGTCTTGTCCGGTAATTCCAGTAATTAGTGCTTTTTTTGCCATTCCTTAATTTTCCTCCTGCATTTCTGGTTTTATATATTTAAAAGCTACTGCGGTGCTGCCCTCTCCAAGCAGCTGACTTCTGTAATCTCCTAACTCTGATGTATATTCCGGCAATGCATCTTTAGGGTTTAGGCCCCTTTCTTCGGCAAAGTCATTTACAGAACCCGGACTCTTTAATTGCGCTTCGATCATTCAAACTCCTTTAGTCAATAATGTAAGTCTATTATATTATAGAACTACGTATGGCGAAAATTGTAATTGATGCGCGAATAATTAATAGCTCGACCGGTAGGTACATCGAGAGGGTTCTAACTAACCTACAGAATATCGATAGCGACAACAAATATGTTGTTTTGGTTAGAAAAAAAGACGCAGATTATTGGAAACCCACAGCGGATAACTTTAGTGTGAAAGTTGCTGAGTATGATCAGTTCTCTCTCGGAGAACAGTTTGGCTTTGCCTTATTTTTGTACAAACTAAAGGCTGATTTGGTGCATTTTTGTATGCCACAACAGCCTATATTTTACCTTCGACCCAGTATTACTACGATGCACGATTTGATTTTACTAAAAACCTATAACTCTGATAAAAATTGGTTTATATATCACTTTAAACAAACCATAGGAAGGTTTGTCTTTTGGTATTTAGCACACAAATCACGTTTCATAATCTCGCCTAGCGAAGCTTCTCGCAAAGAATATCTGGATAGATATAGTATTAAACCTGAAAAAGTTGTAACAACTCACCTAGCCGCAGATACTAATAATGAAACACCAAAAAAGATTGATTTGCCTTACAAAAAATTCATAACCTACGTTGGCCAACAAAGTGATTACAAGAATGTTAAACGTCTGGTGCAGGCGCATCAGCTACTGCTAAAAACTCAGCCGGAATTGGGGTTGATCTTGGTTGGCGGTATGAATGACATGGCAAAGCTGAACAAAGCATGGGTAGAAAAAAACAATTTCAAAAATGTATATTTCACAGGCTTTGTACCTGACGATCAGCTGGCTTGGATATACCAACATACTGAAGTCTATGTCTTCCCTAGTTTGATGGAAGGCTTTGGTCTACCGGCGCTAGAGGCTATGACGCAAGGGGCGCCTGTGGTTAGCTCGAACGCAACGTGTTTGCCAGAAATATATGGTGACGCAGCCCATTATTTTGATCCGAAAGCCATTGACGATATGGCCAGTAAAATAAATGAGGTACTGAGTGACGATGCGCTGCGTGCAAAGTTGGCTAGCAATGGCTACGCCCAGGTCAAGAAATATTCGTGGGCGAAAACAGCAAAGCAAACCCTAGCGGTTTATCAAAAAGCCCTAGCGAAGGGTGAATAGCTGCAGAAACTGCCTTGCAGATTGATTAACGGTATCAATTATTTGTCTGTTGTCTGGCCAGTACCATAGCGAACTGCTGTATAAAATATAGTTTGCTGCCCCACCGCCCTGGGACAATAGCAAAAGACACAGTGCCAAAAACGCTGCCTGCTGTCTCATGCGCGGTAAAAGTTGGCGAAAAGCCAACCCGACAACAGCCAATATTGGGATTAATAGCGGTATGTAATACCTACCCTGTGTGGCCGTGACAGTGCCTATATACAGGTAATCGCTATAGTTACGCAGCCACATACTAACAAAGAATATTAGCAGCGTACCTATCGTTAGATAGCGTAGGTTTCGGTTTGGCAGCCTTTTCCAGGTGACTATTAACACTATTACCGATATGACCAACATTACCCAGCTGGCTACGCGCATAACAATGGTGCCGGGCGACCATTTTATGGCGGTTGGCAGATAGCGTATTTTTAATTCTTGATTGGGGTCATCATAAGTAAAGGCAGCCACGGTTGTAAAATCGTTATAAACGTCTGGTATCCATGATTTGTAGGTATAGTCTAGCGGATTGTTGCGTTTTTTGTGGATCTCTTCGTTCTCTCTTTTCCATGTAGTATCGCGGCGCCAAACAGTATATTGAATACAGCTCTCTTTAGAGTGAATTACGTCACACTTTGGCTCGATAGCTCTATATTTTACTAGGTTTACCGCGTAACGTTCGCTAAACATACCTATGCTAAACAGCATAAAGAGAATGCTCAGTATTAGTGTAGCTTTTGGTAGGGCTTTTAGCTGCTTTTTCAGTACATGCAAAGCTTTCTTCTTGTGTTTGCGCCATAAAATAACAGCGACGAACAAAACATTAGCAAATGCAACAGGCAGTACGGTAAATTTTACCAAGCTAGATATAGCAGAGGTCGAGAGCAGCAGCATTATCCAAGTTATTTGATTTTTGCTGTTTTCTGTCGAGCGAATAGCAAGGTAAAATATGATAGCAATTAGCAAAAATGCCAGCGAGTCATAGTTGATCTGACTCAGGGCAAGAGGCACGATTGGAATCATGGTAAATATTGCGATAGACAGATGAGTCATGCTTTTTGTCAGGCCGGTTCGCAGCAAAAACGCGCGGAATACAAACAAACCTGCAATCACAAAACCGATACAGATTAGTCTCATTAATATCACTGTTGTTTGTATATCGTTGGTAAAGCTTTGAATCAGCGCATATGGAAAGCCCATTAAATAATGGAATAGGTATGATCCGTAACGAGTTATATCACCATGAAAGGCTGCGTCGGAGGGTTGAATATGAATAAAGGGCGAAATTTGCCTAGAATAGATATCGATAATACCCAGGTGGTATTCTTCGTCAAATAGCATAGGGTAAATAGCCGACATGGCTATCCAGATGGTTTGGAATAAAAAGAAAGCAATAATAAACGCAAAAAACCAGTTATTGCCCAGTACTTTTGCTAGAATTGTAACCTTGCTTTTGCTGGTATGTTTATTGGTCATAGCTATTTCTTGCTAATTACAATGTGCCTATCGCGACCTTCGCCTTCAGAAACTGTTTGCAGGTCTGGATATTCACTGACCGCTTGGTGGACGACCCGTCTGTCTGCGGCGTTCATTGGTTCAAGGCTGTGCGGTTGACCATTTTCACGAACTGAGTCTAGGACTTCTTTGATTTTGTGCACCAATCGGTCTGCCCGCTGGGCCTTATAATCGGCAATGTCGATATTAATTCTGTGCAGCTGGGCGTCGTGATTGCGCAGAGTTGTAGAAACCAAGAACTGCAAACTGCGCAACGTGTCACCATTGTGGCCGATTAGAAATCCATTTAAATGCGTGCTGGGAACTTTTAGTTCAATAACGTCTTCGTCGGCAGAGGCCTTTACGTCAATATTCAGACCAAAGAATGACAGTGTATCTTCTAGGTATTTTTTTGCATAGCCTATTGAATCTTCCCTATCCACGGTCTACCTCTTTTTTCTATTTTTCTTAGATTTTTTAGAGGTGTTTTTAATGGTTTTTTTAGTAACAATCTTGGCTTCTTTGATTGTAGATGTGTCTTTGGTTGTCTTTTGACCGGCAATGACCTCTAATTCTTCTTCGTCTTTGCTAAGAATAAAGTGCTGCTGAATAACAGCAACAATACTAGACGCTGCATAGTAAAGCACTACTGCTCCCGGCAAGAAAAGGGCGAATACCAGCAGAAATAGTGGCATGAATGTTGCCATTTTACTGCTCATTGCTGCACTAATGTCTGATTGATCGGCTTGTTTTCCGGCCGAAGCGTCTTTTAAAATGTCTCGAAGTTTCTTTTGTGAAGTCGGATCGGGCATAATTTGCTTTGTCTGAATATATTGGAAAAACGCAGCTGTAATTGCAAGTATGATCAGTGGTATATGAATCGTCCCACCACCAAGTGCAGTTTGAGTTAGGTCAACTAGCCCCAACAAGCTCTCGTTAAATTTTTCACTACCTGTCAGTAGTTGTTGAACGCCGTCTATCTGTTTTGTAAATTCGTAAAGGTGAGATTCTATCTGATCGCGGTGGTCGGTAATTATAATAATAACCTGATATATACCAATGAATATCGGTAGCTGTAGCAACAGCACCCCGATTGAACTAAATGGCTTTATGCCACGCTCGCGGTAAAGCTCCATCATCAGCTGAGCCTCTAGCTGTTTATTGCCTTTTGTTCTGGCTTTTATTTTCTTTAGTTCAGGCTGAACCTTGCGCATCAATTTTGTTTGATGAAGCTGTTTTTTAATTAGAGGCCACAATAGCAAACGAACTAGAATCGTAAAGATGATTATGCTCAGACCAAAATCACCCACCAGGCCATATATAATTAAAAGAGCGTTAAAAATTGGTTGCACTACTAAGGCATTAAAAATATCCATCTGGTAAAAGTCTCCCTGTCTTTTATACTATTTTATAGGAAAACAACACTTTCTACCATCCCCAAGCCTCCTCTGATTAACTGTAAGTGTTAAATGCTTTTTCGATGTAGCTACGGCTACCCCTCAAAACCCTTCAACACTTTCGTTCCAATCAGAGAAACCTTGGAATATGCCGAAAATATTATTTTCCTATAAACTGATTAGCTTGTCTTTTGCTAGCAGTTCTATTAGTTGTTTTTTTAGCTTTTCACCATCTAGATCAATAACTTCTGGTGTGAATACGGTTATAACGTAGTCGTATGGTTTTTTTATATTTTCCAGCTCTAATCTAATAATTTCATAAATTCGTCTGCGCACACGATTGCGTTTTACGGCAGATTTATGCACTTTTTTGCTAACTACAATTGCAAATCTAGAGTGAACTCGTTTGGTGTTTTCTATGTGATACAGGCCAAGGTCGCGACTGCGCGATTTTTTGCCGTGTTGGTACAGATAGCGCAAGCTACCGTGACCATGAAAACGATTTCGGTGAGATAACATTGTTATTAGATTATAGATTATAGATTATAGATTATAAAGTAGCTGCAGGAATAATCGCTTAGACGCTAAGTTTGGCGCGCTGTTTTAGTCGGCGAGCTTTTAATACCAGGCGGCCTGCTTTTGAAGACATTCGAGCACGAAAGCCGTGTTTGCGGGCACGACGACGTGTTTTTGGTTGATGAGTTCTCTTTGGCATATCCGAACTACTCTATCACAAAACTGATATAAATCAAAGTGTTGCTTGCATATTTTGGTAAATTGTTTAGGTGTTAATGTTTGTTTTACACAGGTTATTAAATACTTTCCACAGTTTTAAAAGTGTTAGGTAGTAATTGTGTAAAACCTCACCCCAAGCGTAGTCGTTGGTGTGTTGGTAACGCTTTTGGTTGTGGAAAACCCTACTGCTGGTTTATAGTTAGTGGTGACTAAAAGTTTGTGTGA
>JBBTRW010000052.1:16188-18275 GCA_038064995.1 Patescibacteria group bacterium
AGAAAAGTGAACCAAGTTTTATGGCAAACAGTGCTAGGTGAGATAGAAGTTTCGGTTTCAAAGGCTGCCTTTGCGGCGTGGTTCAAAGAAACAGAGCTCATTAATGATTCCACGAACGAAGAGCTGGTTATTGGAGTGAAAAATATTTTCACCAAACAGCAGCTAGAGTCTAAGTTTGACGAACAGATCCGACAAATCTTGGCAAAAAATCAAGTGCATCCAAGGTCTATTATCTATAAGATCAGTTCCGAGAAAAAGGCTACTAGAAGTCACGATCCAGTGGTTAGTGATTTCTCTACCTCAAAATCAAAGAGTCGGGTTATTGAAGCAGATTTTGGTGAAAATAGATTTAATCCTAAATACACACTAGACTCGTTTGTGGTTGGTGGTAGTAACGATCTGGCATACACGGTTGCACAGGCGATTGTTGAAAAACCAGGTGAAAGATATAATCCTATGTTTGTTTATGGCAGTGTGGGTTTAGGTAAAACTCACCTTATACAAGCTATTGGTAGTGAGCTACTAAAGAAGAAACCTGATTTAAACATCCACTACACCACTACCGAGGCGTTTATTGGTAGTTTTATGTCTTATCTTCGCAGTAAAAACAAGCGCGATAACTTTTCAGACCGCTATAAAAACATTGATGTTCTGATAATGGATGATATCCAGTTTATTGCCGGTAAAGAAACTACGGAAGAAGCATTTTTTCATATATTCAATTATTTACATCAGAATAATAAACAGATATTAATTAGTTCCGACAAGCCGCCAAAAAGAATTGCTAGCCTGACCGATCGTTTACGTAGTCGCCTAGAATGGGGAATGGCAATAGATATTCATATGCCAGATTTTGAAACTAGGTGTTCAATATTGCAAAGCAAAGCTTCGATGGCTGGTTTTGAATTGGAAAAAGACACAATCGAATTTATCGCTAGTAATATAAAAACCAACGTACGTGAATTAGAGGGTGCTTTAAATCAATTGCTAGCTTTTTGCGAAATGCGCGGCATTAACCCTGACAAGCAAGTTGCTGAGGGTATTATTGGCAACGTATCACGGTCTCGACCAAAGCATTTAACTCCGAAACAAATAGTTAACAAGGTTGCTTATCATTTTAATGTTGATGTTGCTGATGTTTTAAGTCCAAAGCGTGACAGAAACATTATGATTCCTCGTCAAATTGCTATGTATTTGATGCGTAGCGAACTACATACCAGTTTTCCTTCTATTGCCCGCGAGTTAGGTAGAAAAGATCACACAACAGCTATTCATTCAGTAGAAAAAATAACTAAAGCTATAAAATTAGATTATTCAATTCGTGAAAATGTTTCAGAAATAAGGGAAAAACTGTATGTGTAAAGATTGTGAAAAAGTAATGGAAAAGACTATGAAAAAAGATAGTAAAAAAAACGTTATTAGAAAAATATATAAAGATATACACAAAAACATACTAGCGTTTTTCACTGAATATACACATGCAAAAAAGATGAATTTCAATCAGTTAAAAAGCCGTTTTTACACACAATCCACACCTACTATTACTACTATTATATTTAAATATAGATAAAAGGAAGAATATGAAATTAACCGTTACACAAGAAAATTTACATAAAGCTTTAAGTATTGTTTCACGTATTGCTGGCAGTAAGACACCTCTTCCTATTTTAAATAATATTCTAATTAAAACCGAGAATAATCGCTTACTTTTAGCTGCTACGAATTTAGAAATTGCTATAACGGTTTTTATCGGAACAAAAATCGACAGCAAGGGTTCGTTAACCATACCAGCTCGCCTGATTAGTGAATTTGTCAGTAATTTGCCAAAAAACAACATAGAAATTGAAAATAAAGGCCTTCATATCAACATAAAATCGGGAATGTACGAATCGACAATTAACGGCTTGCCGGCAGATGAATTTCCTAATTTGCCAGTTATTAACGAAAAGAATGCAGTTATATTTTCTATACCAACATCTACCCTAAAACAAGCCATATCTCAAACAGTTGTTGCCGCTAGCCACGACACAACTAGGCCGATGTTAACTGGTGCGTATCTACACACTAAGAAAGGTGAGCTGTTCATT
>JBBTRW010000053.1:0-5485 GCA_038064995.1 Patescibacteria group bacterium
TAGCGCCAATCTGGTCGATCAAGCTTTGGCTAGGTGGGCTCCCGTGTATTTTTTGGTGTGTATCTGGGTAAATAGTGAATTTAACAGGATCTGATTTTGACCCAAAACCAGTTGCTGCGCTTGAACCAGCTCCTATGTCCTTCTTAACACTCAAAGAAACCTCGGTGTGAACGCCACCACCAGAGTGGTTATCTCCCCATATAGCAAATACAGTTCTTCCCTTCCAGGTAATCTTTACCACGTCGCCTAGTTTCAGTTTGTTTTTATCTATTTCGTCCCATTCTGGATTGAGAGCTACAAAATGAGTTTTCCAGCCTAAATTATGACCATATGAAGTCTCCGACAAATGGTTGCTATCTCCGCCTGGATTGGGGTCTGAGCCGTCTGTTTCTACCGAGACCTCATAGCCGGGGTCGGCACTTTTGGTGTTGGCGTAATCTACACCCTCCCCAATAGCAGCAGAGTCCTGCTGTTGGTTAGAGCCGCCACTTGGGTCACACGCGCTTGGATCATAGAATTGGATATTTGAATCCGAGTAAAAATCGTAGGGAACTTCAACCGCGCTCACAGGCGTCTCTATCAATAGTAGCGACACTATAGACAAAAGCAGTATCTTTTGTAATTTTATTGCACGTAGCCCGCCTACTGCTCTCATTGTTTTTTCACCCCAATATGAACATGATCATAGTGCCCCTCCGACTTCCAGATTACCTGCACCCGAAGGGTTTTGCCACTTATTGTTGCTGTTACATCATCGGTTCCGGGTGTCAAGCCTTGCTTTGCTTTGCGTTTTGCTTCATCAGGATCGACTCCAGCAGCGATCAGGGCAGCTGCTGCTAACTCATCCCCCTTGGGTACAGAAACTCCCGGTTGAGCATTGTCGGTGCCAAATTCATTTGCAGCAGATCCAAAATCGCATGCATTTCCAGAATAGTGGTCAGAGCCGACCGCATGAGTTCCACCCGTTGAGGTTGTGCAAATTGGTTCGTATGAAGTGTATTTAGCTACTTCATCTAAAAACGCTTTTAGGTCTGATGTGATGTCGGTTTGGCCCGACCACTGACCACTTCCCTCGGCCGTAGCACCATTATCTCCGGTTGCTAACTCGTCCTGTGTTGCGCAATTACCAATTATCTCCTCTTGCATATCGCTATCTATACTGCTGTCCAGGCAGTACAGACGCATCATTCGATGTTTTTTATCACGGTTCAAGCACTCGGATTCTATATTGCCCTCTTCGTCCTGGCCTATAGAGGCTTCAGTCTCCATGCACACAGAAATAAAATCAGCCAACTCTCCAGATGGTTCACCGTCTTCGCTTACAAAGTTATTGTTGTATATATAATCTGTAACTTTCTCTGGATCGTATTCTGGTCCGTCAATAACTGCCATGTCAAAGCCATATTGAGGGTTGCAGAATGGATCGGTAGCGATATTTGTATCTGCATTTTCATACTGGTCATCTCTGCAGTAGGTGTACTGCAGCTTTTTGGTGCTTTCGGCGTAAGCACTTTGACCAATACCACCGAACGCAGAGGATACAAGGGCCGCAAGACCAGTAGGCGCCCTAACGACAGAGCTTAACCTAGAGACACCAGGCATTAGTAGAGTGGCTAATTTATTTGCGAACCCGTATTGGCTTGCTATATCAAGGTGGTTAACTCCCTCTAGCCTTGAATTTTCCAAGCTAGCCGTTAACGCTTTTTTATCTTGACTTACCGCCTCGTCGGCTGTAATTATTTCTAAGCCCTGGGCTTGGCTGGCCTTTGAGTTTTCGGCACCTGCCCCAGCAATGAGGGCATTTCCGGGGTCAGGGCCGACCAGGCCTTTGGTAACTGTACCTGATTCGCTTCTTGCCAGGGTCTCTATGATGGGTCCTGTTGCGAAAAGAAAGAACGCACCCACTGCGCCCATTCTGGTAATTTTATTATTAATTGCTTTCCATGCCAGTTGAGATTTGCTTTTTCCAGATACTTTTTCTGCAATTTTTCTTTTTGCAATTTTTGTTATACCCTCTTCAACCTTTTCTTTAATTAGTTTGCTGGCAAATTTCTTGGCTCCCTGTTTTCCTCCGGACGTTATCGCGGTAGTGGCTGCTGTACCCAGTCCAGCCGTAAAGAATCCAGAGACCACTCCAAATACTGTTACCGCGCCTAAAACTACGGTTAATGTCGTGCTGTTTGCTAGCTTGCATATCGGGCCTAGTCCGCTCGTCGTAGCACTAACGGCACTACCAAATATACCAGAGGCGGATCCTCCGTTTTGAAACTTTGTAACATCTTCGGTCGAGCCTGGTCGAACCGAACCGCGTGTTACCCAATTGTAGCCCATAGAATCAAATGCGCTAAGTCCGTGCCGGTCCCTGTTGGTTAACATAGACATAGCAACACCTATGGTTGCAGCTGTGTCACCATCTGCATCGCCGGCTTTTATTTGGTCGGCTAGTGTGTAAAATAGCATACTATACTTTAGTAATTGCACTGTTTGGTCAATTTTTCTAACCTGATTGGCTGTTTGTACCAGTAACCTAAGCGTGCAATAGTTCATCATAAAATTAAATGGATTAGGACTGACCGCTCCAGCCAGCCCAGACCCCATGTTCTTTATGGTATTTGCGGCTTTTCCGTACACCGTATCGAATTCAGCTGATTCTGGTGATGGGGTTACGGGCGTACTTGAGGGGTCGCTGCCGGCTTCTTCTAGGGCTGTCGTTCTATTGCCAACCTCGTCTTGAACGTCATCGGGAACATCTTCATATTTTTTAGCCGCTGACTCGCTCATATCATGTTCACCAGTACCCTGGACGCTGTCTATCAATGCATTTTGTTGGAATTTTGCTTTCTCTACTTCACTTTCTCCCTTGCCGTCACTAACTTTCTTTTTCCCCAGACCCACGCCAACACGCTTGAACATGCCGCGGGCAACATTGCCGGCATGATATTGAACATTCGACTTATAAAAAGTTACCCCTGCTTTGTATATTTTTGGGTCATTCCTGAAGGCACTTCGTATCTCTCTGGCCTTGTATGATTTTATTGTTTTTCCTGGCACTGAACCATCCGGACCTATAATAGCGCCGTTTTTTAGCTCGTATGTCTCAATTGCTATAACTTTATGTTTGCCAGGTATCCCACTTGGCTCTGTCACCACCCTTACGCCATTTGCAGCGTTTCTTTTGTTAAATTTTTTAATTTCTCTTTTTGTCATTCCTTTATAGCGGCACTTGACCTTAACCGTACATCCGGCTGTTAGGTCTTGACTCATCTTTTTTGCCATAACCCTATTCATTCGATGATTCAGGGCATTATTTGCTCTCTGAGAAAGCTGAGCTACAACCGTTTCTTTCAGGTTAACTAGCCCAAAAGCTGCAGACATTAATGCACCTATAATGCCAAGTATTGCGACAAAAAACGCCAAAGTAGCCAGAATCCCTCGGTTTTTCTTTTTTCCGAAAAATGCACTGAAGCCACTTGGTTCATTTGCTTCTGATTCTGTTACGTTAGTTTTCCAGCTAGCACCAGATTCTTCTTTTGAGCGAATACCTTCTTGACTATCGTCAATATCCTCGCCATCTTCAACAGCATCATCCTCGTAATCTTTGAGATATTTATCGCTAGGTTCGTCTTTTGTATATGTGGGATTTTCCAGAATTAATTTACTTGGTGACCCTGAGCTGCCATAGTTTTTTTCAATTTTGTCAGACCATTTTTTATCGCCAACATTTTTTGCTGGGTTTAGTTCATCTTCTGGTTTTTGTTTTGTGTTGGGCATGAGTAATTTGCCTCTACTTTATTTCACCTTCACTTAAATAGCCTTTTCTTATATCGACTTCTTGGTTTTCGACTGCCTGGCTAGCTAGCTCGGCAGCTCGCTGAGCATCCAGGACAGCCTGCGGGTTGGTTGTAACTAATGTTTGCTCTGTCGGGCTGGCAACTACTTGTATGTGTACGTGATTTTGTCCGGCAAAAAACAAACCTTGTCCAACCGGAAAGTTGCTTAGGCGTTTTCGCTCTTCCTCGGTTAGTTTAAATACATCGGCCAAAACGTCAACAGCACTAGAGCTTTGCTTTAATAACAGCTGCATGCTGGCGTTGGCAACAATTGCTCGGCCCATTTTACTAGCCATGAAATCTTCGACGTCTTGTGTGATGGTTGTCAGTCCCAGATAGTATTTTCGGGCTCGTTTAGCCAAAGAAAATATAAAGTTCGCTGAATCTTCATATTTCATCAACTGCCAAGCTTCGTCGACAATTAACATGCGTTTTTTCTTGTCGGTTCTGGTCTTGTTCCAAATGTGATTTAGAATAATATACATGGCGGTTGGCCGCAGCTCGTCCTCTAGGGTTTGAATGTTAAATACCACCATATTATTGTTTATATCGACGTTACTTTGCTGAGAAAATATTCCCGCGAACGTTCCAGTCGTAAATTTGCGCAGACGCTGGGCTAGCTCGGGGCCTGACCCGCCCATGTGCAGCAGTGTGTCGTACAGATCATTAATAGTCGGCGGTGTCGACTGATGCGTCAGGGGGTCGCTAGTTATTCCAACTCGGGCATAGGTGTCTATCAAGGCTTGGTCTAGGTCTGCCTCTTGGTTTGGTGTTAATAGTACGGCCTGGTTGCTGATCATTAATTTAATTAGCCCATGAAGAGTAATTAGGTTTGCTCGCAGTGAATCATTGGCGTCTTCTTCGTCCACGACTCGTGGTAGATCAAACGGATTAATGCGAATGTCAGAGTTAAGACTCATCTGCACATAACTACCACCAACAGCCTCGGAAAGTTTTTGATATTCATTTTCTGGGTCGATAATTATGACTTCTGTTCCGGTCATCATCGAACGAATAGCTTCTAACTTTACGGCAAATGATTTACCAGCACCAGATTTTGCAAAAACCACCATGTTGGCATTTTCTAGGCTGAATCTATCGAAAATAACTAGGCCATTATTGTGCATGTTTATGCCATATAGCACACCCTTTTCCTGGGTTAAATCGGCGGATGTGAACGGAAAACTGGTCGAAATTGCGCCGGTGTTCATGTTATGTCTAATTTGTAGCTGATCAGATAATTGTGGCGAAGTGCTTTGTACGCCTTGCTCTTGTTGTGATGAGGCTACTTTGCTAAATACTAGTTGTTGGCCAAGTGTACTTTCGACTTTGTGTTGCATAAAGTCCATTTCGTCTAAAGAATCGGCATACAATGTAATGTACAGACCGTAACGGAAAAAACGCTCAGCTCCTAGCTGCAACTGATCACGAAGCTCTTCGGCGTCGCTGATTGCGGCCTCTAGGCTTGGGTCGCGGACTTTGCCCTTTTCGCTGTTAATACTTTGAGAAGCCTCTAGTTGCGTGACTTTGCGGCGCAGGTTCTTCATGACAACCTCGGACTCGACCGGATAGATAAACCTCGCAATATCTAAAACCTCATCATCATTTATAATCGAGCTTAACCAGCCCGTGTATAGTTGACGCGGATATACGTA
>JBBTRW010000054.1:0-10482 GCA_038064995.1 Patescibacteria group bacterium
TCACTAGCTACTGACTCTAGTAGCGCCTGCCATAGCTGTGCTTCGATCAGACGTGCGGCTGTGCTTTCAATAATAGCTTCTACTGATGGCTCAAAAAACGCCACCTCCAGGGGGGATAGCTCCTTGATTTCAGTTGTCTTGTCGTCGGGGTCTATAGCATAGGGTATTAGTATACTAGTAACGACGTCTTGGCGAATGTTCGATATAAACTGCGTGTAGACTACTTTGACGCTATCAATTTCTTTGTCTAAATATTGCTTTATCATGTCTTCCAAAATATTAAACACAGTATCGGTATTTGGATGATCACCTAAAATCAAATGCGCGCTAGCATGATCTACACCACTCAGTTTTGCAACAAAGTTACCAGCTTGACGGCCGATAGTCACGATCTTTGTATTAATATTTTTTGTTTTATTCTCATTAATTGTTCCGATAAGAGCCTTGAAGACATTTGCATTATAAGCACCGGCTAGACCTCGGTCACTACTAATGACTATCAATAGTTCGGCTTTGATCGGCCTCGTGTTAAACAAGCTGTCTAACTTTACGTCTGAAACACTGGATAGTTGGCCAATCAACAGCCTAGCTTCATCCTTAAATGCCCGAGAATTTATGGCGAATTCTTGTGCACGACGCATTTTACTAGCAGCAACTAGCTCCATAGCCTTGGTAATCTGGCGAGTGTTCTTGACACTGCCGATGCGTCTTTTTAATGATGTAACACCTGCAGACATCTGCTATTTATACCCCTCGGCAATTGTCTTGGCTGTGTCCACAATAATCTTTTTCATTAAATCAGTTGGCTTTTCACCCTTGTTAAGCTCGCTCATAACTTTTTTGTGCTTGGAATCTAAGCTCGCTAGCAAAGCCTCTTTGGCAGGTTTAATTTTTTCTACAGATACTGTGTCAAAATGACCCTCGGTAGCAGCTAGCAGCATGGCTGTTTGCTCCCATACAGAATATGGCGAGTATTGCGGTTGTTTTAAAAGCTCTGTTAAACGCTGGCCACGCTCGATGCGATGTTTTGTCTCGGCATCTAGGTCAGTAGAGAACTGAGCAAAGGCTGCAAGCTCCCTAAACTGCGCTAGGTTCAGACGCAAACTACCGGCAACACTTTTCACAGCTTTCGTCTGGGCTGCACCGCCAACACGCGAGACTGACAGACCGACAGAAATAGCCGGGCGAATACCTTGGTAAAATAGGTTGGTTTCTAGATATATTTGACCATCAGTAATCGAGATAACATTAGTCGGAATATAAGCAGACACATCACCAGCCTGGGTTTCGATGATCGGTAGGGCAGTCAAGCTACCACCACCCAGCTCATCGGATAATTTCGCAGATCGCTCTAATAAACGAGAGTGTAGATAAAAGACGTCACCCGGAAAAGCTTCGCGTCCTGGCGGGCGACGAAGCAGCAAGCTCATCTGACGATAAGCAGCTGCATGCTTTGACAGGTCATCATGGATAATCAACGCATGTTGCTTGTTATCACGAAAGTATTCCCCCATAGCTGTTCCGGTATATGGCGCCAGATACTGCAAGCTGGCAGAGTCGGCGGCAGAGGTGGTGACAATAATCGTTTGCTCCATCACGCCCTCAGACTCTAGTCGCTCAACTAGCTTGGCGACTTTGCTGGCTTTTTGTCCGACCGCAACATAAATATTAATCACACCAGTTTTTTGACGATGCTGGTTCACCATAGTATCAATCGCTACTGCGGTCTTACCGGTCTGACGGTCGCCAATAATTAACTCCCGTTGACCACGCCCGATAGGCACCATTGCATCGATCGCGACAATACCCGTCATCAATGGTTCGAAAACACTTTTTCTAGCTAAAACTCCAGGCGCGGGGTTTTCTATCAGGCCACGTTTTTTAGCCTTGATCGGACCCTTGCCGTCTAAGGGATTGCCTAACGGATCAACTACACGACCGACTAGCTCGGGGCCGACCGGAACGCTCAACAGCTCGCCAGTCAAGCGCACACGAGCACCAGCCGAAACTGCCTGTTCATCGCCCAATAGCACCGCACCAATCTCGTTCTCGGATAGGTTAAGAGCAAAAGCAGTGACTTTTTTGCCTTTGTCACCCTCGATCTCTAGCAACTCGTTGGAACCACAAGACCTCAAGCCATATATCCAAGCAATACCGTCGCCAACTCTAGTAACAACCCCCGTTTCTTGTATCTCGGGCAAATCTTTGACTTCCTCCAGGGCTTTTTTGATGTCGGCTGAAAGCTCTTTTACTGATACTTGGCTCATGCTGTCCTTTCTTATTTCTCAATACTGGTTTTAATATAATTCAATTCGCTCTTTACGCTACGGTCAATCAGATAATGAGCAGATTCGATTCTAACTCCACCAAGCAGGGTAGAGTCTATCTTTTGGTGAATAATAACGTTTTCGCAATTGTCAAAATGGTTTTTAATATATGTCTCAATATTGTCCGTCTGAGATGTAGACAGCGGGTGAGCGGTTGCAACATTTATTTCGTATATTCCCTTGGCTTCGCGAACACTCATAACGTCACGCATTATTGAATCCATTTGCAACGTTTGCTTTGTGTCTATTAGATAGCTGGCAATTTTTTTGGCAATACCGCGGCTAGACGATTCTTGTTCTATTAGACTGGCAATATTTAAAGCGCTCATACTATTTGCCACTTCCTGACTTTAGCGCTTGATCGATTAAAGCCTTGTCTTTGTTGGCGTCAACCTTCGAACCAATCAATTTCTCTGTAGTATCTACGACTAATGTCACTATTTCATTTTTCAAACTTCGACGAGAACGATCGGCTTCTTCATCAATTTTCTTTTTAGCATCTTCAATCATTTTGTCGGTTTTTGCAGTAGCTGCCTCGGCAGACTTGGCAACAATTTCCTCTGACTGCTTCCGTGACTCGGCCAGAATATCGTCAGCCTGAATCCTGGCTTCGGACCGAAGTTTAGCAACCTCTTTTTCTAGCTTTTCTTTTTGCTCGGTCATATCCTGAGCCGACTTAACCCCTTGTTCGATTGTTTTTTGACGCTTGTCTAGCACATCGATAATGCGTCCGAAAACATATTTTTTCAAAATATAAAAAACAATCAAAAAAGTAATCAGCTGCACAATAAAGGAGCTAAGATCCAGACCAAGCGCAGCAAAACCCCCGGCTTTTTCACCGGTCTCACTGGCAGCAAATTGAGTTACGTTATTCATTGTTCTTATATTTCCTTGTATGTAATGTAGATATTTTTCAGTAGCGCGCTTTAGCTAATGATAAATATTGACGCAAAGGCGATTAGACCAAAAAGCTCGGCCATACCAACGAACACGAATAGCTGACCTAAAAACTTTGCTGATTCTGGGTTACGGCTAACTGCGTTCATGTAACTACTGCCCAACAGGCCTATAGCAATAGCCGGGCCCATTCCGCCGAATCCTACCAAGATACCCTTGGCGATTACACCTGTATTAATTGTTTCGCTTGCAAATAATTCCACTTATTTCTCCTTTGAAATTTCCTATTTTATTAACCAATTACTCTTTATTATAACAAATATTATCTTTGTTTACACCTTAACTTTTGCGGCTACCTCCTCGTGCTCATGACTATTAGCAATTGCCATGGACAAATACGAAACTGTCAGCAGTACAAAGATGTACGCCTGCAACAAACCGACAAAAACTTCTACCAATGTAAACGGCACTGCGGTAGCAAACCCGAAAGTCCCGCCCAAATAGGCGAATATTGCAATCAGTATCTCGCCAATAACAACATTCAGAAATAGACGTAGGCCAAGGCTGAATAGCCTAGTAAACTCTGTAAACACCTCGCTTAGACCAATCACGTATGTCAACGGATTCAACAAGTTACCGGCGAAAAAGTGCCTAAGGTGTCCAACTGCGCCAGACTCTTTGATGGCAAATACCTGAACTAGGATCATCGCAACCAAGGCCATCGATAATGTGCCATTAAAGTCGGCTGTAAAGGGCCTAAACAACGGAGATTCTCCGTACGTGATACCTTGTCCTACAATTGGCAAAAGCCCTAGCCAGTTATTCAGCAGTGCAAAAAAGAATAGGGCGGCAAAAAACGGCGCATATTTACGAGCTCTTTCTTGTGTGCCCAGGCTATTGGAGGTAAACGTATAAATAAAATCGGTTAATGCTTCGACCGGCTGCGCAAGGCCCCGGCTACCCATGATTGTTATCCTGCGAGACAGGATCCACAAAACTGTAATTATAAAAGCCGCAACAACCCAGCCATAGACCATTGAATTGGTAATGGCAACGCCACCTATCTCGAACAAGACTTCCGGCGCGATTGCTATATGTGGACCTTCTGACGCAAAATAACTAAACATTATCTATCTCTTTATTAATTCGTTTAACTTGGTAAAAAATGACTACAGTAGACAACGCCAAGCCTATAGCCATGCCAGATAGTATAATCGCCGTATCTCCATCGGCCAACAACAGCGCAACAAAAAAAGGCGACAAAAAGCTAATGGCTAGTTTCCACGACATATCAAAGAGGTAAGTCATAAACATACCTCTTAACTTTTCGGCCTTTTTCTCTTTTCCACTCATATATTACTGGGTTGATTATAGCTGATTAATTAATCTTGAACAAATATATTTATCATAGCTGACCTAAAAGCCAATTATTTTAGGTGCCATGTTTGTTACAATAGGTATATGAATCAGGCAAAACCACAAGTCACAATATACAGCACCAGCTGGTGTGGTTTTTGTCATAGCCTAGAACAGTACTTGGACCAAAAAAAGGTATCATACGTCACAAAAGACATCGAAAAAGACCAGTCAGCCTATAATGAACTGATGGAAAAAATCGGCGGCCGTGATAATTTTCGTGGCGTACCCACTAGTGACGTAAAGAGTCAGATTGTACTTGGTTTTGACCGTCCTAAAATTGACGCCGCACTAGAAAAAAGTAACTAATTAGAACCGCTAACAATAGGCATATGGTATTGCGCCCACTGGTCCACCTGTGATATCATTATGATCGCCCAAAGAGAAAGATGCGCACCGGACAAAAAGCCCGTCGCAATCCACGGTTCTTTCTCTCAACCACGGCAAAACGCCCGCTCCGCGACTTCTCGTTGAGGTCATCGTCGCGGGGCGGGCTGCACCTTCAATAATCCCCAGCTAGGTACGCCGTCTATGCCACAAGGGAGGTTAATCGACACAGTAGGTACACATGGTTCAGCGATTCACTCCACGGAGTCAACGAACCGTCAACCGATCTGAATGTCACCGAGGGCGCCCCTCAGCGCACCCGGGAACCGAGTTAATCCGCGTCATTGCCAAAAGCTATGGCAGCGTTGATAGCGCGACTCTACCGAGTCTGCGCAAACTCGGTTCCCGGGGATTTTTTATTTATAGCAATTATTCGTCTGCGCCTATTTTATCGGCAAGCTTGCGTCTTATGCCAAGCAGCTGTTTATACAAACGTTGCATAGCTGTGCGACGTTTTTCGGTATGCTCGCTAACGGCTTTCTTGTACAGCTGGTCTAGCTTTCGTGTTTGTTCTTTTTCTGTAAATTTAGATGCAATCTGAATACTTGCTTTAGAGAATTCCTGTCTTAATGCATCGTCTGACAAAATCGTAACAACTTTTTCAGCTATAGATTGCGGGTCAGAGTTTGCAAAGTATCCATTTTCACCATCATGCACAACTTCGCTGACACCACTGTCAGTTAGAACAATAGGAAGTCCAGCCAAAGCTGCCTCGTGTAAAACCAAGCCCTGTGTGTCTGTCATTGATGGGAATACAAACACCGAACTGGCGCCATAGATTGTTCCCAGCGTTTCTCGTGGCAAGGCACCAGTAAATACAATTCTATCGCTGGCAGGTGACTGGCTAGCTAGCTTTTCTAGCGTCGCCCGGTATTCAAAATCACCAACATACAGCAACTTGGCCTTCGGTCGCGATTGTAATACTTTTTCTATCATCGGTATCAAGCTGTCTAAATTTTTCTCGGCGCCTAGGCGACCTACATAGGTGACTATCTGATCATCAACATCAAACCCATATTTGTCGCGAAACGCCCCAGTAGAATTTTCGGTAGCAGCAGGAAGGGCATCAACGCCCGTTGGCAGCAGCTCAATAGGATAGTTATATTCTTCTCCCTCCGCCCATCCTTCCAGCTGTTTTTTGCTTTTTTGGCTAAGTGCAATTACAACATCACAGCGGCTATACATTATTGTTATCATAGCCTCGATGATATCTTGATTCCACTGCGTTACACCGCGGCGCGGTATGTACAGTTTAATCAGCTCTTTTAAATCTCGTCCATGAAATTTAGTTGCGAATGGCGTTAGGGGCAGCAACATTAACAGTCCTGGCAAAACGCCCGGATAATGACGCACGTACTCGTAAATATCTGTACTGTGTTGCGTCACCAACGTCGCACCAGTTTTATATGCGGCGTTTATCCCCAGAATGCCTACCTGGCCTGGCGTAAAAATATGTACAATATCCAGATCAAGCTCGCGGATTTTACGCATAGTCCATGGCGGAAAGAACAAAGAGAAATTATAATCATCATAAAATGCACCCTTAACACTAGGAAAACGCAGGATACCGCGATCTTCGTCTTCGCTAACCTTTGCTGGTGACACACCATCTGCCGGACAAAAGACATACACCTCGTGGCCTAGATCCTCTAGGTGTTTTTTTGTAATATCTATAACATAAACAATACCGTTAATTGACGGGCTGTACGTGTCGGTGAACAAGCCTATTCTCATACCAACAGCTCCTTGTAAATTTTCACCAATTGGCTGGCGCCAGTTTTACTGTCAAAACGCCGAGCTATAGATTGGGATGCCTTTTGATAGTTTTCATATAATTTTTTGTCTTGTCGCAACATTTTAATCGCATCAATAAATGCCTTATCGTTATTACATCGTAAAGTGTCCTGCATAAAGGTGTCGTCATATTCCGGTATATCCCGCAGAACAATTGGCAAACCGACAGCAGCAGCCTCTATGACCGCCATGGGATGGTTTTCTTGCTCGGCTGGCAATACAAAAACATCTGCGGACTGCAAATACGCCTTAACTTGGTCTAGTTCGATAACCCCTGTAACCTTGAGGTTTGTCGGCACATTGTCGATTAAACTTTGCATTCTTTTATAGTCGGCGCCTACATTTTTGAATGGAATGCCGCCGAGCCAGATGAACTGGATATCGGGCAGCGGTTTGGTTATATTCACAAAGCTATCAAAACGTTTACGCGGCTGTATTTGACCATTACCCACAACAACAAATTCTTTAGTCTTGATGCCCAACTTTTCACGAGCAGCTTTTTTATCCGATGGGGTAGTGTGATAATTACTGGTATCAATCGTGTTATATAAAACAGTTATTTTGTCCCGATTAATTCCCAAGTCATGTTCCAAGATTTTTGCTACCATCTTTGAAACAGCTAAAACTTTGTCTCCCCGGCGGTAAAAAAACTTCATATAAGCTTTTGCTACAGGTAGCCATATATGTGCACCAGCAATAGATCCAACAAGAGAGGCTGGCACAACATGTGCAGAAATAACTTTTTTACTAGACCCAAAAACCAACTTTAATAAAGACGGCAGCCCAATAGTGTGAATGTGGGTAATATCGGTTTTTACGGGTTTTAGGAACTGGTTAACAACTACATCGCAGTCATTTCTATCTTGCAGAGCATTTGTTAATTCCAAATAAGCCGTGTGCACGCCGTGGCCACGTACCGAAATTTCACTTTCCGAAACCATATTTATTCTCATAATAGTTAAGTTCCATTATACTTTAGTTAATGAATAACACGAAGAATACGGCCGCCGGCGCACGCTATTGGATATACAACCCCAAAGCCAAAAAAAATATTGTCGCCGTCCATGGACTGCGTGGTACGCATCACGGTTTGCAGTTTATCGCCGCATCGCTGCCACAATATCGATTGATTATTCCGGACCTTCCAGGGTTCGGCCAGTCAAAACCGCTAGCTAGTGTGCATAATGAAAAAAACTATACCGCGTGGTTGGGTAAATTCATTAACGATCTCAAACTCCAGCAACCTCCAGTGCTACTTGGCCATTCGTTTGGCTCGATAGTTGCTAGCAGTTTTGCGGCTAAAAACCCCAAAAAAATCTCGCAATTAATACTCATTAATCCTATATCCGAGCACGGTAACGCCCTGGGTGGGTTAGCGGCAAAAGGCTACTACCAACTGGGTAATCTACTGCCAGAATCCGTCGGCACAAAATTGTTAAAAAGTCGTCTAGTCACAAGAATGATGAGCGAAACCATGCTGACAAGCAAACAGAAAAACCTGCGCAACCGTGTTCACGAACAGCATTTTGCTTATTTTGCAACTTTTGCAAACCGTCGCTCTGTCCATGAGGCTTTTCAAGCAACAATAAATGGGTCTGTAATGCACGTTGCCAACAAGCTAACTATGCCAGTACTTTTAATAGTTGGCGCAAAAGACCGCTTTGTTCCACTTCGCGGTCAAATGCAGTTGTACAAAAATCTACCAAACGCCAAAATGCAAATTCTGCCCAAAGTAGGGCATTTAATTCACTATGAAACACCAGAAAAGGCAGCAGAAAAAATTGCCGAATTTATCAGTTAGCTTTTTTGTCTTTTATTAGCTTTTTGTATATTGCTTCGAATCGATCCAACGTGTAATTAATATCGTGCGTTTTGGCAATCGCCAAACTTTCCTTTAACATTTTTGCCCGAAGCTTTGGGTTAGTTAGTATTTTAACAATTGCCGCTGCCATCATGCTGTCATCATCATACTTGAACAAATAGCCGTTTTTACCATCATGACAAAGTTCAGCCAAAGCCCCTGCATTAACTGCTACAACTGGCGAACCAGTTGCCATAGCCTCGAGCATCACGATACTTTGTAACTCGGCCGGAGACGGCATACAAAAAACTGTACCTATACGATAGATTTGTGGCAGATCTTCATTCGAGACCTTGCCAGTAAAGGTGATCTTATGCTCGATACCCAAACCACGAGCCAATTCACCCAAACGACTGCGTTCGTTCCCCTGACCCACAATCAACAAATGCGCATCAATCTTTTGTATGACTTTTGCGGCAGCTTGTATCAGAACAGACAAATGTTTTTCGGCGTCCAGCCTACCAACATAAAGCAAAACCGGCCTATCCGTTGGCAAACGATATTTTGTGTACAGTTTTTGCGACGGAGTATCAGGCGAAAATACGCTCAAGTCGATACCGTTCGACACAGCCTCGACCGGCACTTCCATATCTTTCATCTTGTGTGCAAACATATCTATCGCCGACTGAGTTGGTGTGGTTACATAATCGGCACTACTGTGAAATCGCGCCCCATAACTTTCTAGCATAGTATTAATCGGTTTTGCAAACGGCGCTAGCATGCGAATATTATCAAGTAAATTCTCGGGCATAGCGTGATTTGTCGAAACAATTGGCACATCTAGCTTACTGCCCGTTTGCAATGTCGCGCGACCAATGCCCATAACCATTTGAATATGAATAACGTCGGGCTGAAATTTACTGATTATCTTCTTGATCTCACGCTGCGGGGTTAGTGATATGCGAAAGTTTTGATAAAAAGGAAAGGGCAGAGAAGTCGTTCGTTCGATCAAGTAATCACCATCTCGCTCGCGATGTTTTTTGCCCACCTGACTAGGAGCAATCACAACCACCTCGTGCCCGCGTGCCGCCAACCCCTTTGCTAGGCTACGACTAGCCGTTGCAACCCCATTTAGCGTAGGCCAATACAGATCCGCCGCGATCAAAATTTTCATATGATACATTATACTACTAGTATGAAGGTTTTTGTTGATGCCCGCTGGACTCGCACCGATTATCATGATGGCATTAGCCGTTATGGGGCTAATCTGCTAGCAGAACTGCACAAAATACAACCAATAACATTGCTGATTCACGACAAAGCCCAGCTTAATTTGCTACCAAAAAATATCCCATTTAAGATCGTCAACCATCCTATCTCGATTCGTGAACTTGGACTGCCGCGCAAACTAAACGATCTGGGCGCCGATGTAGTATTCAGCCCACTGCAATACATTGGAATTTGGGGCAGAAAATACAAGCTAGTGCTGACTGTGCATGACCTTATATACTATCGTCACCCAAAACCACCAACACACCTCACGCCGCACGTGCGACTAATATGGCGACTGTTCCACCTAGCATTTTGGCCGCAGCGCTTGCTGCTTAACCAAGCTAATGCCGTAGTGACCGTCAGCGAAACTTCAAAAAAATATATTGTTGATAACAAAATAACCAAGCGCCCCGTACGCGTAGTTTATAACGCGCCAAGCAAGCTAAATATAAAACTTCAAAAACCTAAAAAGAAAATTGTATATATGGGTTCATTCATGCCGTATAAAAATGTCGAGGTCCTAATTGCCGCGATGGAGTTTTTGCCAGAATATGAACTGTGCCTGCTGTCTAGAATCACACCCGCAAG
>JBBTRW010000055.1:0-1834 GCA_038064995.1 Patescibacteria group bacterium
AGCGAACGTGGCAAAACAAGCGCAAGACCAAATGTTAAATTTGGGGCTTCTTTTCGTGGAATAAGTGTCGGTTTTGTAATGCGCGGGTGGTCTTCGACTAGCATTTTAAAGCGTTCGCCATCGGGAAGATTCCACTGCTCTAGCATGCGCTTTATCTCGCTTTTACGTCCATGCAATTTACCGGCTATAACAAACCGTAGGTTTTGAGCTGTATGGGTTCGTTGATAGTGTTCGCGTACATCACGTACTGAAATGTTATTAATAGTTTTCAGGCGCTGAGGATATGTCAAAACATCCTCGCCCAGTAGTTGCTGAATTCTAGGCCACAAAATGCGATTGTAATCACTTAAAAAGCCAGTCAGCTCACTTTTTACATTGCCTTTTTCTGCCTCTAGCTCGTCTTCTCTAAACTTTGGCGAGGTTATAGAAACTTGTTGAAGATCTAGAATTCTGTCCCATTCAAAATCGGCACAACTGGCGTAATAATCCATAGAATAGTCAGATGTAGAAGCGTTGTGATATGCGCCATTTTTTGTAAACTCTGCCTCGAACGCATGCTCATCACGAAAACGTTCATTTGCACCAAAGGCCATGTGCTCCATGATGTGTGCAGTTTCATAAATGTCTTTGTCTTTAGTCAGCCTACTGCCAGCTCGAAAATTGAACTGAAAGCTCATAACTGTTGCATCTGGTACGTCTATTAGTAGCCCTTTGGCTCCTGATTTTAATTTGACTTCTTCTACGGTATGTCTCAACGGTCTGTTATCCTATCTGCCCATCCATTATTATCTGTTTCGCTTGCGATTCTGACGCTTTTGCTTCTTTTTCTTGCGCGCCACTGACTTTTTATTGTTACTACTGGGTTGTACACTAAAATCAATTTCCTTTTCACCACTGCTGATTTCATTTACACCAACCTCTACTGCGCCCTGCGCTGCACGAGTTAATTCTGTTTCATGAAACTCGCGATGTGCGATGTCGGCCTTGGTAACATGTGTAATAGCTTTTAATACTTCGTTACGTAGTGTGGCCTGCAGGCTATCAAATAGCTTTTGACTCTCGGCTCGGTATTCAACTAATGGATCTCGCTGGCCTACACTACGCCAGTGAATGCCTTCACGCAAATGCTGCATATTCTCGAGGTGCTGCATCCACAAAGTATCTAGGACCTGCAAATAAACTTCGCGCTCAACCGTGCGTATGTTTTCGCTGCCAATTTCTTTTTCCTTTTTAGCATACAGTTTATCGACCGTCTTTTGCGCTAACTGACGACGAAGCTTATCTTTCTTTTCGATTCCAATTTTTAAAATTTCCTTTTCACTAACAGGAAATACTACGCCAAAACTAGCTGCAAAATCAGGATTATTCTTTGCAGGTACATCAGTTAGCTCGTCAATACTACCCTTGATTAGTTTATCAATCTCTGGCTTTATATTCTCGCCCTTCAAGATCTCACGGCGAATTATGTAGACTACTTTTCGATGACGGTTAATAACATTGTCATACTGTACGACGTTCTTTCGCGTGTCATAGTTATAGCCTTCTACGCGTTTTTGCGCTGCTTCCAGAGTTTTTGAAACCGCTCGGTTTTGTATCGGCATATTTTCATCAACCCCTAGACGATCCATTAGTCCTGCGACGCGCTCGCCCTGGAAAATACGCATCAGGTCGTCTTCGGTAGAAACATAAAACTGAGTCACGCCAGGATCTCCCTGACGACCACCTCGACCACGTAATTGGTTATCAATACGACGTGCTTCGTGACGTTCGCTGCCGATAACGACCAAGCCACCGACTTCTTTAACTCCTTTTCCAAGCACAATATCAGTACCAC
>JBBTRW010000056.1:0-5785 GCA_038064995.1 Patescibacteria group bacterium
TGCCACATCAGCTATCGGGCGGCCAAATGCAACGGGTAGCGATTGCCAGAGCACTAGTGAATCAACCATCAATAATTCTGGCAGACGAACCAACAGGAAATCTAGACAGCAAGTCTAGCGAGATTATCATGCAAGAGCTAAGCGAAATTCACAGTCGGGGTAATACTATTATTATGGTCACTCACAACTCTCGTCTAACGTCCTACGCCGATCGAATAATCTATATGCTAGATGGAAAGATTGATACTGACAGCAAGGTCGAGCCTAAAAAACCAGACCTAACGGCCAAAATTCCACTCAGTGCAAAGCGTCGTAAAGTCACGCCCACTAAAAAGAAGGTTGAAACTAAAAAAACGACGGCAAAAAAGATAGTAAAGACCAAAAAGAAGAAAGCTAAAAAATGATTTCTTTCGCAAATGCCAGTATTGCAATCGACAGCTTGCGCAATTCACGAACACGCACCAATATGACGATGCTAGGTATTATTATTGGCGTAATCAGCATTACCCTCATCTTGTCGCTTGGTGAGAGTATCCGCCAATCTAGCATTAACCAAGTCAATAATCTGGATAATAACTTGATAGTAGTGCGACCGGGTGGCTCTCAAGCTGGTGCGCTGACCGAAGATAATCTGTTTTCGCTTAGCCCTATTGCCCCATACGCCACAACAACCCTGACCGAGCTTGATGTCGAGGCATTGTTGATACAAAAAAACATTCGAAGCGCTACCCCACTGATGTTAATTAACGGCAGTATAGACCAAAATCAGCGCGCTACCGAGCAGACCTCAATTTTGGCGACCACACCCGAATTCGCTAGCACCCTAAAGCTAAAACCTAGCAACGGACAATTTATCGACGAAGATACTAATGATGAGACTGTAGTTATTGGCCAGCAATTAGCTATTGATATGTACGGCACCGATCAAATTCTAGGCAAAAAGCTAAAGATACGAGGTATTGAACACGTTATCATTGGCGTACTGCAAAGAACCAGCCAGCCAATCGGTATCAGTGGTGTAGATATTGATCATTCGGCGATTGTTAGCCTGAACGATGGCAAAAAATTCAACCAAGGCATCGCGCAAATTCAACAAATATTAGTTATACCTAAAAAAGGTGTACCAAGGCAAAGCATAATACAAAAGTCCAAGAGTGTTTTAACAAAGCAGCATAATGGTGAAAAAGATTTTCAGGTCCTTGCTGGCCAAGATGCTGTTCTGGTATCAAAAAACTTTTATAAATTCGTTACCACATTAACGGCTATTGTTGCCGGGATATCGCTAGTAGTCGGCGGCGTTGGAATAATGAACATTATGCTGGTCGCCGTCGCAGAAAGAACACGCGAAATCGGCATTCGTAAAAGCCTGGGTGCTAGTAACCGTCATATTATGTGGCAATTTTTAATAGAAGCGCTAATAATTAGCGTAATGGGCGGAATTATAGGCATTATAATTGCCATCGCAGCTGCCCTGTTTATTGGCCTGATGCTTGGTCTAACCCCTGTTGTTAGCCTGCAGGTAATGGGAATTGCCCTGGGTCTATCAATATTTGTTGGCGTTATTTTTGGCCTAGGACCGGCCATTCGTGCAGCGCGCAAAGATCCTATCGAAGCTTTGCGCGAACAAAGTTAGGCTTCTTTAATTCTAATATTCGCTAGTATTTTAATTAAGTAGTCCAGGTGCTCATGCGTCATAACAAGACCCACCTGTTCTTCTAGCTCTTTTAACACGGTGTTTTCAGTAAATTCTATGTTAGGTTTTTTAGATTTTTTGCTTTTGTTATTGGCAAGCGTATGGCTACTTTTGCTGACTATTGGACCCTGCTCTGTGTCTTGTAAATAAGAGTCAAGCGCTCTTGCCTCTACTATACCCGTTTCTCGGTTGATAACCACCATAGATATTGCAAAGTTATGTATTTTCGCACTGCTGGTGTCTATGCTAAAACTAGTCTCTAGTTTGTATCTATATTTATCATCCCTCCTAAAGTATATCTCTGATGAATCACCGACTTCTTTTTTTGGTTTGTGTGATTTGTGTGATTTGTCTGTTTTTCTCTCTACAAATTCAGTTACAATAAACTTTACCGCAACCTCGCCCGGAACAGTAGTAAGATCGGTATCTATACGTACCCTCGCCTCACAACCACTACCTGCCACAGAGTCAAAATAATTTACTTCCGGTGCTTTGTACATTAGCTCATTAGCGAACTCTAATAACTCATGCGAGCTAAGAACCGCACCACCAAACTCAATCTCACTGGCGCTAGCAGACCGGATAGGGATGAATTGGATTTCATCATCACTACTTTCTGTCTCGATAAAATCTGCCAACCGCAAAGTCTTGATTGCGCGCTTGTTACTTTTGTCAATATCGGCAATAATATTAAACTCTCCCAACCTTCCCTCTCGCTCTAGGTGTGATACAAGACCGTTTAAGGCAGCTGTAGCTACACCGTCGCCCATAGCATATTCGTCTAGCCAAAACTTCAATTCTGTTTCATTACCATAAGGCAGCAAACTAATGCCGCCTTTAAAAATTTCTTTATCCCAAATACCAAAATGCATTTCTTGGCCTGGATCAAGATCTACAACGCTACTTTTATGTAATTCTGCTAGCTTTTCGTAATCATCGACATCGAACCCATCGAACGCCTCAATCCTCTCGTAATTACTTTGGGCTTCTCGCACAAATGTAAGTGCGTCCCCATGCTCGTGTATCTGACGAAGCTCAAGGCCTGGCTTGGATGGTTCCAAGCCAATACGAAGTGGTGTTATTTCTGACATTAGAAATATTATACAATCGCAAACCGCAAAAGTAAACTATGATAATTCTTGTTTGAGCTTTTCGATCAAATCAACCTGAGTTGGGTCGATGCCATTAAGGATCGCCATATAAATGCTGACAAAGTCTGCCAGCACACAACCCCACAGCATCTGTGCCAATACGCTTTCGCCCTGCAACTCTACCGAAATAGCTTTTGGCCTTTGTCCTGACAGCAGTTGGTCTGATATAGCAAAACGACGCAAAACCTGCGGATGTTCAAAACCTGATATCAAATCTATCACTGCAAAAGGCTTGTCTACGGGATGCGAAGTCCAGCCAATAAATTCATTATGGTTAAATTCTGGCAATTCATTGCAAAATGCTACGTTTTTAGCATTTTCGTTAATCGAGATTTTCCATTTGTAACCTACTGGGGCCATGCGCGATCCGCTGTATATAACAACCGTCTTTCCTACACACTTTTCAGCCAATTGCTTGGCATAGTTATGCTCGGTTGGTACTGATGGAAGCCACTTTTCTACACGGTCATCTAGCCAATCAGCAACAGAGGCAATTTCATCGTATTTACCCTGGGCTAAACCGTAGGTTTCGAATAGCTTTACAAGCCCTCGCAGATTCAAGCTAACAGCCATACGCGGCTGATAGTCACTGGGTAATTCTACGAAAGGATAGTTCTTTTCCTGGGCAATATCAATTAATTGTCCTCCGGCTGAAATAACAGCAATTTTCGCCCCCAAGCTCTCGGCTTCCTCTAATGCGGATAATGTTTCTTCAGTATTGCCCGAATAACTGCTAGCAATAAACAAAGTTTTCTCGTTTACATAACCTGGCAAATTATATTTTCTGACGACTTCGAAAGGTTTTGTAACTTTGAGCCAACTTTTAACTAACCCTGCTGCCAAGGCAGATCCGCCCATGCCAGCGACCACTACCGTTTCGGGCACGAATTGTTCTGCTTGCTGGTTCTCTACCCTAGCATTCCAACCAGTCTGAGATGGTTGTGCTGCAGCTACCCCCAGGGCGTCCTTTGGATCCCTTTGTGAGATAACGTTTAGATCATCGAGCATTATTTCCCTCCAAAACTACTTGCATCTATAAACAATAATACAGTATACTAGTCCCAAAGCATAAACACATAATACTTGTAAGGGGTGGGCCCAGTGAATATACAACCTGTCAACAACCAACCAGTTAGCGACGACAATGACTTAGCAAAAGTACTATCAGGCGCCGATGGTGACGCACCGGCTGAACCTGCACCAGAGCCAGAGACAACAGAACCCGAGCAAGCACCAGTAGAGCCTACTCCGGAAATGCCTCCGTTAGAAGAAACTCCTTCAACTCCCCCTGCTGGCCATGAAGAGTTAGAAGCTATCAAAAAAGAAGCTTTAGAAGAGCTAAAACCTCTTGTAGATAAACTAGAATTACCTCCAGAAGAAAAATTCGACATTCTATTGTTGATTATTCGCTCGTGCGACGATGAAGAGCTGGTTGATAAAGCACACAAAACAGCCACCGAAATTGCCGATGAAACACGCAAGGCCCAGGCGCTACTAGACGTCATCAAGGAAGTCGACTACTTTTCAAGCAAGTAACCCATAGAGAGATAAAAAATTAGCACTTTCAGACATCAAGTGTCCGGTTTTGCTGAATGATTTAGCTACTTTTTATTCTTTATGGGGTTTTGTGCAGACAATATTTCCCGAACAACGTCACCATCGTTCCACGGCAGCCTTTTGCCTTTTACTATGCGAAAAACTTCATGCCCCATGCCAGTAATAACTACCGTATCGCCTCCTTTAGCTATAGATAAGGCTTTAGCTATTGCGTCTCGTCTGTCGGCAATTTCTTCGCTTTTTGCACTGCCACCAGCGCCTGAAATGCCCTCCAAAATGGCTTTTCTGATTTTCTGAGGGTCTTCGTTATAGCTTTCTTCGTCAGTGACGACTATACGATCAGCGTATTTTACCGCTACTTCCCCCATAATAGGACGTTTTAATTTGTCACGATCGCCAGTTGCGCCAAAGACTAGGATGATTCTGTTTTTTGTAAACTGTCTGATTGCCTGAAGCAATTGAGCAATTGCGTCCTCTGTGTGAGCATAGTCAACGACGACTTCGTATGGTTGGACGGTTTCTATAATTTCGAATCTTCCCGGTATAGATTCTAGATTTGCTACACCTTCGCGAATCGAACCTAGATCAACATGTAACAAATACGCCAAAGTTGCAGCGGCAGTCAGGTTGTAGACGTTGTATTTACCAGGCAAGCTGGTAGCTAGATCCAGATTGTTCTGATGATCTATCTCAAGGCTGACTTCACTGCCTTTTTTATATAATTTTACCCCAGTTATTCGAGTTTCAGCTTCCTTGTTCGTACCATAGGTCATTTTTTCGCCAGGCGTTCCTATTTCGTCAAAATATTCAAACCACTTGTCGTCGTGGTTTAGCACAACTATCTTTGGATTTTTAGAAAACAGCTTCGCTTTTGCAGCTGCGTAATTTTCCATAGTATGGTGATAATCCAAATGATCCTGCGTTAGGTTAGTCATTATTGCCGCCTCGATTGGCACACCGTCTAGTTTATGTTGGTCCAAGGCATGACTGGTCACCTCTATAATCACAAAATCAACAGCAGCCTCTTTGGCCTCTTTAAAAAACGCCTGCATCTCTGCTGTTAGTGCCACTGTAGCGTTTTTATCATTCAACTTTTTATCACCATCAATTTCTATCAAGGCAGTTGTAAACATAGCTGTTTTTTTGCCGGCTTCTTTTAGGATCTCGTTTAGATAGCATGCGGTGGTGGTTTTACCATTTGTCCCAGTTATTGCTAAAACCCTCAAATCTTTAGCGGGATTTCCGTAACGAGCACTGACCAGTTTTACCCTAGATTTCCGATAACCTTTCTCAAGCGCTCCTACTGCAGACTTTGGTAGGACTTTTCTAGTTGCTTTGACCAGGTTATCTTTCATGTCCTTAATTATATCGCCGCAGCCTCGCA
>JBBTRW010000057.1:0-9904 GCA_038064995.1 Patescibacteria group bacterium
ATTCCGAAACTGCACGACTTACGGGACTCCGGCTCTATCGAGCAAGACGCCGACCTAGTCATGTTCCTTTACCGTGAAGATTACTATAATCCTGATACCGACAACCAGCATATTACTGATCTAATCATAGCCAAACACCGTAACGGACCTACTGGCAAAATTCAACTGTACTTTCACCCAGAGCGTCTGCGTTTTATGTCGCTGGATCGCAAAGCAAAAACTTAGACACAAGCAGTTTTGGGGTATAATAGAACAAGCTAATGAAAAGAAATGTTATAGGCGAGGTTTTGCTGTACAGATACCGATACATGATCGGCTATTTGTTGTTTGCGTTGGTACTGGCAGGTTCGTTGTATATCAGTTTCTATATTCCGGGACAGTTGACATTGGCAGAACAGCAAAGTGCAGTTACTAGCGCTACGCTGTCGCTAAAAGATCCTTCGGCCAAAGACATTATTGATATGCCGTATCATCTGCTGCAAAAGGCTGGCTTGCATTATTTTGGCATTACCAACCTGGGAATTAAATTGCCGTCACTGATAATCGGCGGGCTAAGCGCGATCGGACTGTTGTGGTTACTGCGCCGTTGGCTGCTGCGAGATTCTATAGCTATATTCACAATCTGTATCTTCATAACGCTACAACAATTCATGTCGGCCGCGCAGGACGGCACGCCACTAATCATGATGATGTTTTGGCTAATATTCGTGTTGTTGTTTGCATTGAAATTTACAGCCAATAACAAGTCAATTATATGGGGAGTTTTGTTAGCTGGCGGATTGACGCTTAGCCTATACACGCCGCTGACAATCTATGTTGTTATATGTCTGTTGGCGGCCAGCGTTTTGCATCCGCACCTGCGTTTTACTATTAGCACAATACCAAAACTGCATCTGACATTGTTTGCCGTGATTGCATTAGCGTTGGTTTCACCGCTGGTATACGCGTCATTCAAAGACCCGCAAATTATAGCAACTTTGGCTGGCTGGCCGGATAGTACGTTAACGCTAGAGCTGCTAAGACAAAATATGAAAGAAGTTCTGCGAGCGTTGTTCTTTTTCTGGCAACCGCAACTGACCTGGCACGGGTTAACCCCAGTGTTTGGTGCAGCTAGCTTTGTACTGATTGTCTTTGGAGCGTTAAATCTAATGCGCGACCACCACAGCGCCCGAAGCTATATGTTGCTAATGACCTTGCCAATTGTCGCTTTGCCAAGCTTGTTCAACCCAGAATTTTTAATAATTCTAACTGTTCCGCTAGTTTTGCTATTCGGGCTAGGCGTCGAAACACTGATAGACGAATGGTACAAGCTGTTCCCGCATAACCCATATGCTCGCATAACCGCCTTGGCGCCTATGATAATACTGCTAGCGGGCATTATGATTGGCAACCTGATGTTTTACATAAACAGCTATCGTTATAGCCCAAATTTATCTAAATATTACAGCTACGACCTGCAGCTGGCCCGCCAGACAATTATAGATAACCCTAAATCGACGCTGCTAACAACCGCAGATAACAAGCCATTTTATGCATTACTGGAACGCGATTTTTCTGACCTGCACGTTACAAACCAACCTAGCGTTGCTGCGGCAACTGCCACTGGAACTGTTATCACTCATCAGGTCGCACAGCCAGGCCTGGGAGAGCTAAAAAGCCTGCGCGTTGACGGCTATGCGACCAACGACGTACGGTTTTACGTATACCAAAAATAGGGTATAATTATATAAAAGTTACACAGGAGGAATACTGTTATGATGGATCAAATGAAAATGGTCGCAAAGCTGAAAAAAGCTCAAAGCGAACTGAAAAAAGAATTGGTAGAAGTTGAAGCCGGCGATGGTGCAGTTGTTGTGCAAGTCAACGGCGAGCTAAAGATTGTTGACGTCAAAATCGACCCAGAACTAATTGACCTAGACGATATTAAAGAGCTAGAGGGTTGGATTAAAGAAGCAGTTCGCGAAGCTATGCAAGCCGCACAAGAACTAGCTGCCGAGAAAATGAAACCTCTTATGGGCGGCCTAGGCAACCTAGGGCTTTAAAAGTGACTTCGGTTTTACCAAAGGCGCTAGTAAAACTAATTGACGAGCTGGCAAACCTGCCGGGCGTAGGTGCACGCACTGCCGAACGTTACGCATATTTTTTACTGCGTACCGATAATAAAACTAGGCAGCGCCTAGCTGGTGCTATTGACGACATTAGCGATGGCGTAAAGCTATGCCCAAAGACTTTTGCACTGATCGACGCCGATCAAGAAATTTCACCGCTGTATAGCAACAAGTCGCGCAATAAGCAGCTGGTTGCTGTGGTTGAAGAGCCTTTTGATATTGTTGCGCTAGAGCGAATTGGTAGCTTTAACGGCACCTACCACGTACTGGGCGGCGTTTTGTCACCAATAGACGGCATAACACCCGAACAACTTCACATACCCGAGCTTTTGGCCAGGCTAGACGAAGACAAAGTTGAAGAATTAATTTTAGCAACCAATTCGTCAGTAGAAGGCGAATCAACTGCCTTGTTCGTTAAAAAGCAGCTCGAGGATGCCGGGCTAAAAATCAAAACTAGCCGTCTTGCCCGTGGCATACCAGCCGGCGTCGACCTAGAGTACACCGACCAAATCACACTTTCGCATGCACTAGAGGGTAGAAAGCTTTTGTAAAACATGTTATGATATAGTTATTCTTGAAAACAACCGAAGGGAAGTTATGCAGGAAGTCCAAGATCAAACGTGGAGTGAAATACCCCACGTTTTCGTACAGGGCGATCACACGGCTAAAAGTCGCAAAGATGACCCACGGTTAGAAAGCTGGAAAAAGATTGCTGTGATGCGGGTGAACCCTACTGGGTCACCTTTTCGACCAGCTTTCTTCAATGAGATCAACCCGGTTCCCCAGTTCTGCGACGAACCATGGGAGGACATCGAAAAGTTTGGCATGCGTGTCGGACCAGAAGATGTTTACTTCGCCATCTTCGCCGCTCCCGATGTGGGACTGGAGTTGATTGGCATATACGACATCAACGACCCAGCGGTCAAGAACGTCGTACTTTTCTAGCCGTCTTGGGTGCGCCCTGGATACCCCCGTGAGCATTACACGCGCTCACGGGGGTTTTCTGATAGAATGGTAGTTAATAATGTACGCAGAACTGAAACAGCGCGTTGATGCAGCGCAAAATATTACAATTATCCAGGCTGAAAATCCCGATGGCGATAGCTTGGGTACCGCGCTAGCGCTTGAAGAAATCCTGGCGGACCAAGGCAAAAAAGTACACCTTTATTGTCCTGTCGATATTCCAAAATACCTGCGCTATGCCAAAGGCTGGGACCGAGTATCAGATCAGTTCGCACACGATGATGATCTGTATATTATTGTCGACACAGCCAGTAAAACTTTGCTGGAAAAAGCATTGATACCAGAAAACTTGGCTCAGCTAGAGAAAAAACCTGTAGTCATCCTAGATCATCACAAAACCGAAAGTGACCTGCCATTTGAGCATACGTTGGTCAGTGAGCCCACGATTGCAACTAGCGAGCTACTGTACAAAATCGCTACCGAGAACAACTGGAAGATCAACGAACAGGCAGCTGAACATATGCTGTTGGCAATCCTCAGCGACAGCTTGGGGCTAACTAGCGAAGCTATCACAGTAGACAGCCTAAAAACTGTAACCAAATTAGTAGAACTAGGTGCTTCGATCGCACATATCGAAACCGCACGTCGTGAAAATATGAAAAAATCTGCTGCGATATTGGAATACAAGGGTAGATTGTTACAACGTGTGCAATATCTCCTAGACGGACAACTAGCATTAGTACACGTAACGTGGGATGAAATACAAGAATTTTCTGACGCCTACAACCCCGGCGCATTAGTTATAGACGAGATGCGTCTAGTCGAAAAAGTAAAACTAGCGGTAGTTATAAAAACTTATCCGGACGGTAGATTAACTGGGAAACTACGCGCTAATCCAGAGGCAAAAATTGCCGAAACAGTAGCCGCATACTTTGGTGGTGGCGGTCATCCGTATGCTGCAGGTTTTCGCGTATTTGAAGATTATGACAAAATAGTAAACGAACTAGTAACCGCAACTGACAAAGCATTAAAAGAATATGAAGCTGCATAATACCCTAACCAGAAAAATTGAGGAAATCAAACCTATAAAAGAAGGTGAGATAAGCCTGTACACTTGCGGCCTGACAGTCTATAGCCAACCGCACATTGGCAACTGGGTCCCATATATCTATTGGGACGTTTTGCAACGAACCTTGCAGACAGAAGGCTACAAGATCAAGCGCGTACAGAACATCACAGACGTTGGCCACCTGACTAGCGACGAAGACGCTGGCGAGGACAAGATGCTAAAAAGCGCCTTGAGTGAAGGTACGACAGCATGGGACGTAGCCAATAAATACATTGCAGTAGCTAACCATGAGGCTTACGAACTATTAGGACTGATCAAACCTAAATATCTACCCCGAGCTACAGACTATATTGCGCAGCAGATCGAATTCGTAAAACAACTCGAAGCAAAAGGCTTTACCTACAAAATAGCCGACGGAGTGTACTTTGACACTAGCAAGTTGAATGATTACGGCAAGTTAGCTCAGCTCGATATCAAAGGCCTTCGCTTTGGCGCTCGCGTTGCCGATACGGGCAAAAAGAATCCGACTGACTTTGCAGTTTGGAAATTTTCGCCAAGCGACGAAAAGCGTGACATGGAATGGGACAGTCCATGGGGCAAAGGTTTCCCAGGCTGGCATCTTGAATGTTCAGCCATAGTGCGCGAAATATTGGGCGACCAAATTGACATACATACCGGCGGTATCGACCACATACCCGTGCATCACACAAACGAAATCGCACAAACCGAAGCCTTAACTGGCAAAACACTTGCCAATACATGGGTTCATGCCAACCATATAAAGGTCAACGGCACAAAAATGAGCAAATCACTAGGTAATGTCTATACACTCAAAGACATTACTGACAAAGGGTTCAGTATCGATGCCTTCAAATTAATGATCCTCAGCAAACACTACCAAACCGAGGGGAACTTTACTTGGGAAAATCTAGAAGCTGCGCAGAATCGGCTGAAACGATGGCAAAACATAGCCGAACTACGCTGGCAGGAAGACAAAGCGATCAGTAGCGGAACCGGCAATCCAGATACTCAAGATGCATTTGCAGAACACATACACAATGACATTAATACACCTGCGGCGATTGAGGCGCTGGAAAAATATTTGGGACACATGGAAGATCTGCATTTTTGCTCGCCGTGCATGGACAATGCCTATGGCTTGCTAGAGACATATTTTGGTCTAGATATATTTGCATCAACTCCAGATATTAGCAAGGAATTGTATGATAAAATTCGAGGCAGAGAAGCAGCTCGCAGCTCTAAAGATTGGGTGAAGTCAGATCAATTACGCGACGAGCTAAAAGACCAAGGCATAAGCCTGCGAGACACCGACAACGGAGCTGTCTGGTACCGAATCTAGGCTTTGCGCACTGCGGGCGCTTGACGCGCTTTGTTATGTTCCAGGTAATCGTTAACTAACACGCGAATACAGCCGGCAATTGGAATTGATATCAAACCACCCAAAATACCAAATAGGGTAATACCTATAGTTAGCGCAATGATAACTGCAAGTGCCGAAATTTCGACTGTCTTTGACTGTACGGTGGGTGAAATAAAGTTATTTTCTATTTGCTGATAGATAAAGTAGTAAACCAAGAATATTAGTGCAGCCCCAGTATCGTTAATACCAATCAGTACTGCGGCGATAATCGCACCAATCGTGGCTCCGAACATCGGGATCAAGCCTGCTACGAACAATATAAAGGCTATTGGAATCGCCAAGTTTGTCGGCATATCGAACAAAGTACCAAGAATAATGATAACAACCAACGCACAAATCGCTGAAATACCAGATATAACGACCTGGCCGTTAACGTATCCGTTGATAACCTTGTACATACCACTAAATATTTTTTGGTGTCTTTCGCGTCGTTGCGCGTCCTTATATAGCCCCCACAATCGTTGCACCCAGGTTGGGCCTTCTACCAGCATCAAAAACGCCATAACAACCACCAACAAGGCAGATGTGAATGCCCCAACGATAGAGCCTATGCTGTTAATGAACGAACCTCCTACACCAGAGGCCATATGTGCCGCCTGATCTTGAATGCCCTTAATCGTTTCATTATACTGTTGCTCCACGCCATACTTTGCAACTAAATCATGAATCCAAATTGACTGTCTAGACAATTCCTCTACAATGCCGGGCAAAGTTCTGATAAAGCGAACCAACTGGTCGATGATGACTGGCGCAATAAACAGCACAAATGCCAGCAGTGCGCCCATTACCATTACGTAGGCCAACGCGGTGGCTCCAAGTCGACTGCGTCCGGGTAAACGCTTTGCAATACCAGTGACAGGCGTGTTCAGAGCAATTGCCAAGAACACAGAAATTGATACTAGAATAATAGCCTTGAACGATAGATATACAGCGAACAAGCTAATTAAAAAGCCGACCATCACTAGCCAAAAGCGTATGAAGGTAGATGTTGGAACGTCTCGGGATGTATAGCTACTCATAATTGTTTCAATTATAACACGTAGACATGTGTATAATAGACCATATGATAAAGCATAGGCTTTTTAATAACCGAGGCTTCACAGTTGTCGAGGTACTGCTAGTGATAGTTATTATTGGTATCCTAGCCAGCATTACTACAATTGGCTACGTAGCCTACATTCGTAACGCCACCCAATCGCAAATTAGTACCACAGCAAGTGCATATCAGCTCTCTCTGAAAGGGCTCTCTTTTGAAGCGGATTCCTACCCCGACAGTGAGTTTTGCGTTCCACAAAATTCAAAATGTTGCTCGTCAACCAAGGATCAGCCCTCAACTGTATACTGCGCCAACGACAGCGAACTCGGCTGGCCTCCTAATACATCACCCGCATGGTGGCACGAGAAATATGTCGATGATCCGCCCCCACGTATGCCCGTTTTTAGTACTTTTACGGATTGTACGGCTGGCATGATGTCTACTGGCCCATGCAAAGAAACTGACTCTATCCAAACCGGACTGTTATTCATTCGTAACGTCTCTGGCGCTTTTTATACAGGGGATTCAGCAGCAAAAGGATTCTTGGTTTATTATATCGAACCACCATACAACTGTGGCACAGGTAATGTTATGACTTTTAGTGGCGGCACATTGTCGTTTAATAGCAGCGCAAAATTTAGCCGTGAAGTCACGTCAACTCCGGCATATCGTGAATGTATTATTGGCATCAGGCCGACGGGTTAGCCGGTTAATCTGCAGCTAACTTCGTTCCAGTCAACAATACCCCACCAGGCTGCGACATATTCTGGTCGTCTGTTCTGATAGTCCAGGTAGTATGCATGCTCCCATACGTCAAGGCCCAAGATAGGCGATACGCCTCTCATTATTGGCGAATCTTGTAGTGGACTGACTTCTATTGATAGATCTGGCAGCAACCACACCCAGCCGCTACCAAAAACTCCTAGGGCAGCTTGTGTGAAATTATTTTTAAATGTGTCAAAATCACCATAAGCTTGGTTAATTCTGCCAGACAGCTCGCTGGTCATTTCGCTACCACCAGGCGTCATGACCTGCCAAAATAAAGAGTGATTATAATGACCGCCACCATTGTTGCGCACAACTGTACGTATTTCATCAGGCAAAGAGTCCAGGTCTTGCAATATCTCTTCGATAGTTTTCCCTTGAACTTCAGGTACTTTTTCTAGTGCGGCATTTAGCTTATCTACATAAGTCTGATGGTGTTTACTATGATGCAGTTGCATAATATCCGCACTAATAGCAGGGGCGAGGTCGCTATATTTGTAATCAAGTTTTGGTAGTGTAAACATATTAAAGCCCCCTTAATCTATATACGAATTATAGCACTGTCAGCACTTGGGCTAAAGATTATCTTTTTTATCGTTAAGAAATTGCGTCCATTGACGAAGTAGTCGTAGAAATGTTTTCAATGGTAGTTCAATGGCCATGTCGAGTATCAGTGCAATTATATTTACACGCGAATATTTATCTGACATCCAACGGCCTACGAGTATGAAGGGCGTATACAGAAAATCTCTTATAACCGCAAATGAACCTTGATTTGTAGTTACCATTTCAAGCTCGCTAATTAAACGAGATAACCGAAAGCCCAAGAAGCTTGCGGTTGATAGGAAGAGGAAGAATATAACTATATGCACCCATGAAAATCCCCAGGTAGCCAATCGAAGCGTAACAAACGTAAATACAAACAAGAACATAGCCGTATACATAAAGTTCAATAAAGTTGAGTCTTGCGACTTTGTACGAGCTACAAGATTATAGCGAGGCCCGTCTGTTTCAAAGAATAGATCATCGACGTACTTTTTTAATTCGCTAGTATTGGGACCAGAAGGTAGCTTCATGCTAAATTTAAGGGACGCCATATATAGTGGTGGAAACAGTAAATTTACCACTAGAGGGAACCAGACTATCGCCCCGACAATATAATAGTCGTACGGTATCTCTATAGCCAAGCCAATTAATACTTTGGTAATAAAAAGGAAAGCAACGCTCTTTAAAATTCCACGATTTATTTTTTTAGATATAACCTGGTACTCTTTGTCGGTCTGCGCCTGATAAGAATTTAAAAAAGCATCCCTTTCCCTTAACCTAGAGATAACTTCTGGAGATTCGTCCATGAGTCGCTGTAATACACGAAGGGGGGCACCATTTTTATTGATAAGCCTTACTAACTGTTCGGTACTTTTGGCATCGTAAACTTCATCAACATTTTTTTGAAAATTTATGAATTCTTTGATACTAGAAAAGCCCTTGGTATTTTGTTGCATTAAAACTGTGCGCACAGTAGCTTGATCTGACTTTAGCAGTGCCTTATAAACAGCAGCCCCCAGAGCTGTGTCGTAATTTTCGACTTTGCCTGCATACTTATTTTTAAAAGTTTCACGATAATGCACACGAGCAAACTCTGCAAAAACTTCAGTCTTTATAGCCTCGGACTTGTTAAATACGATTTCGGAAGACACCGAAAGCGTATCCAGAACCCAGCCACTAGCTTTATCTGCAGGAACTCGATGTGAATGCATTTGCCAGTACAGCCCATGATATGTCTCTACCAAATTATTGATTTCGTTAATGCAGCTTTTGGGAACGGAGTTATTTTGCAGATAACCAGACTGAGTAAGCTCGATTATTAATTCTTCACCCAGATTTTCGTAATTAGCTTTTTTGTCAAAGAAAGACAAATTTCTTTTGTAAAAACGCCGAATAGTTCTCTGTAATAGCAAGTGCTCCTCGGTATATTCTGCGGCATTTCGCAGTTGCTCATAGGCCGTGGAAATGGTACCACCAACACCTGCTACATGAACCTTGATCGCAGTTTCATTATAAAGCTCTATGGCATCAACCTGTTTCAGCGCATTAGCAAACTGCCCCTGCAGATCATGGCCTTGCTTTGATAAGTTTGAATAATTTTTAATCATAAATTTTACAGAAATATATAGGTCATAACGCAATACTATAACCATTAAACTAATACGATTATACCATGCAAATAGAGTCAAATACACCTTAATATGGTACAATCTTCTAATGTATCGATGGGGTGTGGCCAAGTGGTAAGGCATCGGTTTTTGGTGCCGACATTCGGGGTGAGAACTGCCAGTGGCAGTTTGCAAGGAAATCTTCCGACGAAAACTAGTTTTCGATCGCGAAGTTTCGGGCCTGCCGAAGGTAGGTCGAATCCCTTTAATAATTAGATTTTCAATGTTTTTCTCTTGGTTCTTATTGGGATGTGGCCAAGTGGTAAGGCACCAGTTTTTGGTACTGGCATTCGGGGGTTCGAATCCCTC
>JBBTRW010000058.1:0-8004 GCA_038064995.1 Patescibacteria group bacterium
AAACTTGAAAATGAGCATAAGTTAGCTGGAGATGATGAGCAAGAGGAGGGTGTATCAGAGGAATCCGTAACAATAGATGCTCTACAAGGACTTCGAGAACAATTCGTTGGTAAACTCGATAAAGAGCGTACAGATAGAGCAGATATACTGAATAGATTACATTAATAAATTGCGTGGGAGGCCTTTCGAAGCCGATAGCACCACGAAAGGAGTCACATTATGGCAAAGAAAGCCGAACTATTAGAACAAGCAAGCAAACTAAAGCTTGATGTAAATTCAAAAAGCACTATCGCAGAGATCGAAGCAGCTATCCAAAACGCACAAGACTCTAGCAGTGTTGTCAGTGATGAAGCACAAGGAAGCGACGAGCAACGCAGCGAAGTGCACGAGGATGCGCACACAGCGAGTAGCGCAGACGATGACGCAGTGATTCGCACTGAGAAAACTGCTAAAGCTGGTAAACGAAGTGAGAAAGCTCTAAAAGAAGTTGAAGAGAAATTAGAAAAAGAAGCTCGCAAAGAGTCTGGTGACACAACTCCAAAAGACGAAGAAGCTGTGGCAAAGAAAAAAGGTCCAGAGCCAAAATCTCGCCCGACTATCGAACGTCGCGGCAAAAAGTACCAGGAGCTCGCTAAATTAGTTGAGAAAGAGAAATTATACGCTCTTGTCGAAGCAATAGAGCTAGCGACCAAAACAAGCCCAAGCAAATTCGATGCATCCGTTGAAATTCACGTACGTCTAGGCGTTGACCCACGTCAAGCCGACCAAAACATCCGCGCAACCGTTAGCCTTCCTCACGGAACTGGCAAAACCATCCGCGTAGCCGTATTTGCACCTAGCGATCAGCACGAAGCCGCTAAAAAAGCTGGTGCTGATGTCGTAGGTGAAGAAGACTTCCTACAACAGCTAGACAAAGAAGAAATCAACTTTGACGTATTGATATCTACACCTCAACTAATGCCGAAACTTGGTAAATACGCTCGCGTACTAGGCCCACGTGGTCTAATGCCAAACCCGAAAAGCGGCACTGTATCTGCTAATGTTGCAGCAGCTGTAAAAGACGCCAAAACTGGCAAAATCGAATACCGCGTCGACAAACAAGCAATTGTTCACACCGCAATCGGCAAGGTATCATTCGGCGCAGCCAAGCTAAACGACAATGCAAAGGCCTTCATCGACAGCTTGCAGGCTCAAAAGCCTAACAGTATCAAAGGTATCTACATAAATACCGTCACCGTCACCACGACCCAAGGTCCTGGCATAAAAGTCGCATTGTAGAAAACTTTTCTGTATAATACCACCCAGCAATGGGAGTATACAGCAACACCGAAATCAAGGCTGCGATTGACGAAGGTCATATCGTTAGCGTTCCATTTAACCCCGACCATATTAGCGAAGCTAGCTTGGACATTACTTTAGGTTATTACTTTTATAAACAAGAGTTCAGCGAGAACTCTAGCGTATACAATCCTTTCGACAAAGACGAAGTCGCTAGGTATTTTAAAGGTCCGCTAAAGGCTACAACCCACAAACAGTGGGCGTCTGACAATAACCATACATTGTTTGATAATATACCCGAAGACCATCCAATCATTGTTCTGCGCCCCGGCGAGCGTATTCTAGCCCATACGCACGAATTTGTTGGCATCCGACCCGAAGGCGGAGCCTGCGAAATACGCTCGCGTAGTAGCTGGGGTCGTAATGGTGTTGCAGTTTGTTTCGACGCCGGCTGGATCGACCCAGGCTATATCAACCGTATTACGCTAGAGGTATATAACCTAAACAAACACGAATCTGTCGTTTTGCCTGTCGGCGAACGCGTTGGGCAGATCATCTTTCACCATACCGGCCCAGTCGATGGCGACTATAGCGACGGCCGCGGCGGCAAAAGCGGTAAATACCAGCACAGTTCAGATATCAATGAGCTCATAAAAACCTGGGATCCAAAGCAAATGCTGCCTCGTGCCTACAAAGACACCCGCACATTGCCAGAAAAAATCGCTGGCTTACCAAAAGATATTGAATAGTACGTTATAATACTTCCAAGTGGGCAGTATCTTTACATCCTAAACAATCCAACATTGGAGGCCAGAATTGGCTTACAGGGCAGAAGTGATCGCTGATTCTGTGTCACCACAGGGCAAGCGCGTCACCACACTCGAGGTAGAATTACCTCGTATTGTGTTGGCCGAGTTCAACACACACCGCATGTTCAGCCGAAACTCGGCGAGCTCGCGGGCAATTCCAGTCCACAAGCAGCTTCGAAAATTGCTTAACGAACCTTTCATTCCAGAAAAGTTTGGCCGCAACCAACCAGGCATGCAGTCATTCACTTTTCTCGAGGGCTACAAACACGAGGAAGCTGTAAGACTGTGGCTCAAGGCACGTGACAAAGCGGCAACCTCAGCATTCGAAATGCTGCTCGGAGAAAGCTATTCCGGGTGGTGTTTCGGGTACAATCGAGAGAACAACGAATTTGCCACTGTCGAACAGCTTAACGACGGGTTTGATGCCGCCATCAAGCACTTCAATAAAGAGCTCAAGAAGGAAAATCCCGCAGATACGGACATCTTAAATGTTCACAAGCAAATCTGCAACCGAATTCTCGAGCCCTTCATGTGGCACACGGTCGTCGTAACCGCCACCGAATGGAGCAACTTCATGGCTCTCCGCGTCGACGAACACGCCCAAGCAGAAATCCGCAAACCAGCGGAATTGATGCTTGCAGCGCTCGAGGCGTCGACGCCCGAAGAGCTTGGTTACGGCCAGTGGCACTTGCCTTTCGTCCAGCCAGATGAAGCCAAGGACCTCGACATCGAAACCAAGATCAAGGTCTCTTGTGCTCGGTGTGCTCGTACGAGTTACCTCACGCACAAGAACGTCCGCGACTTCACGGAAGATGTCGTCATGTACAGTCGTCTTGCCGGCCCAGGTCACATGTCACCCATGGAGCACGCCTGTCGTCCTCTCGAGGTCGGCGAGCAGCAGAAGGGCAACCTTCTGGGCTGGCATCAACATCGAGCAGATCTGCCTCACGAAGACGACTTCGGCAAGATCAAAGCTACACGAGCCGGATAGGAGTAAAGATGCAGGCGGGCGCCCTAAAAAGCGTCCGCCCACATCAATTTTTATAGGAGGATTTATATTATGAGTGAACGTGGAAAATATGTAGTTATTGAAGGCCATGATGGCACTGGTAAATCAACACAAGTGGATATGCTACGGGCTAGGCTATCAGGTAATTATATTAAAGCTATTTCTGTTGAAGAGCCGGCAGGCGCGCCTATAGCAGATGAACTTCGTAAAATAATCAAAAATGGTGAACTAGAAAGAGATCCTACTACTAATCTTTTACTTTTTACTGCTGCAAGGCGAGCAACAGATATACAAATCATCCAACCAGCCCTTGAAAGAGGCGAATGGGTTGTAGCTGCCCGAAACTGGGTTTCAACATTAGCATATCAAGGTTATGGAGAAGGTGAAAACCTTGACGACATATGGAGTATGACGGAACAATTTACAGGCCCTCGATACATTAGCCCCGACTTCATATGTGTTCTCAGCTTGCAAAACGAAATTGAGCGAACAGAACGGATAGGTCAACGTGGTGAATTGGAAAACCCTGATACTTTCGAATCACGTGGCGATGACTTTCAGCAAGATGTGGAACGAGGCTATCTAGAGGTTGCTGATCAGTGGGGAATACCTGTCATAGATGCAAGTGGAACAAAAGCACAGATTAATGACAAAATTTGGCGACATATAGAGCCGTTGACAGAGGCCGCCTAGTTTGTTAGCATAGTAGATGAACATTACCCGAAGACCGTAGCGGTCGAAAGACTTAATCAGCTACCGAGGAGTAAACAATTAGACATGTTAGTCTTTGGTAATGCGAGAATCAAAGACTTTTTTATTTGTAAAAAGTCGAAAACCTTAACAATCACAAACTGCAGCGAAGACTCTCGTTTCCCGAGGAGCAAGTTTACATTGCCCTGGTAAACTTGCGTATCTGAGTCGTAGCTTGTGAGTGCTAAGGTACAAGGTCGATAACTAAACAGGAACCATATAACAATGGCAATCACAAAAGACAAGAAAAATGAATTAGTAGCCGAGCTAGCTAGCTTGTTTTCGACCGCAAAAACCACTGTTACTGCAAAGTACACTGGCCTTAGCGTGCAAGACATGCAGGAACTACGTAAGGTTGCTCGTGAAAACGGAATTGTTATCAAAGTCGTCAAAAACCGACTAGTCCGCGTAGCTCTGAGCCAAAACGATAACTACAAAGACGCTGATACAGCTCTGTTGACCGACCAACTGCTATACGCCTTTAGCGATATAGACGAAGTAGCCCCAGCGCAGGTACTAGCAAAGTTTGCAAAGACTCACGCTGACCTCAAACTAGTTTCTGGTTTCAGCGATGGAAACACACTAGACACAAACGCAGTGACGCAACTAGCAAACCTACCAACCAAAGATCAACTACGTGGACAATTCGTTGGCGTACTATCAGCTCCACTCGGCCAATTTATGAGTGTGGCCAGCGGTACACAACGTGGATTCGCACAAGTACTCGCCCAAAAGGCAGAACAAGGATAATTTAAAGGAGAATACAATGGCAGATACAGAAGCAGTAAAACTAAATGCAGCACAAAAGAAAATCGTTGACGAAGTCAACAAACTAACAGCTCTAGAGCTTTCACAGGTTGTTAAACACCTCGAAGACGAGTGGGGCGTTAGCGCAGCTGCTCCTGCAGCAGTTGCAGCAGCGCCTAGCGCTGGCGGTGACGCAGGTGCAGACGCAGCAGCAGAGAAGACTGAATTTACAGTTACATTGAAAGATGCTGGCGCACAAAAAGTTGCAGCCATCAAAGCTGTAAAAGAAATCACCGGTCTAGGCCTAGGTGAAGCTAAAGCTATCGTTGACGGCGCTCCAGCACCAGTCAAAGAAAAAGTTAGCAAAGACGAAGCAGAAAGCGCAAAGAAACTTCTAGAAGAAGCAGGCGCAACAGTCGAACTTTCATAATTCGATTTAACGTTTCAGTAATATACCCGTTCGTTATGAGCGGGTATTTTATTTGACAATTTAAAAACCCCGAAATAAATCGGGGTATAACATTTGGGCATCCTCTCTGGTCATCGTTGCCAGAGAGGGCGAGCGTTGCTGCTACTGCTTCAACTGAAGGCCTTTGCTAGCCAGAAAATCAACGACCTCCTTGATGTTCTTGGGGCCGATGTTTACGATTGTGGAAAGATCTGCCTCGCTGCGTTCAAGCAGATCAGCGACAGTCTGGACTCCACCGCGTTTTAGGCAGTTGTAAGTACGCACCCCGAAGTCAAGTTCTTCAATCATTAACTGATCGAAAGTTTGACCATCTAGCGATGGTGTACGCGAAACCTCCAGCTTGCCAGACCCGAAACCATCGAACAGGACGTAAACATCCCCCAGGTCATCAACTCTGAGTTTGACCAACACGTCAAATCGAACGACGTGACCTTCTTTCTCGGGTTTTCCAGAGCAAATACTCAGCTCTCTGATAGAAGCGTCACCGAAACTTTCGATCAGCAGTTTTAAAAACTCACGAGGTAACTGCAAGCCACCGTCGAGCGATACTTTAAACTCCACCTCATACATATCTATGCTTCCTCCAAATGTCCGATGCTTATACAGTATTGCAAAACATTATCTTTACAATAACATTTTTGCATACTAATGTCAATCATATGTATTTGCTTTTTAGTTAGTTTTTTATTATAATATACATGTTACAAAAGCTTTTAGCAGTTGTAAGGAACGGCGCCATTAGCGCTTTTCACAATTCGACACAGAAGGAATTGAAATGACAAACATACAAGCTCTCAGGGAAAACCTTGCGTCATTTCGTGACAAACACGAAGAGGCAGAAAAAAGGGCAGACAGCTTCCTGACCGACACCGACACCAAGCTCAGCTCCGTGCTTACATCTTGGCTGTTTGTGTGGGCGACAAGGCGCTGCGATGAGATAATCGCCAACATCAACATGAAGTTGGTCATCTCACCAGACGCAATCGTCGAGGAACAGATCATGTACCCCGACGACGTTGTATTTGCACTCGGCCATACCGAGTTGGACATGATGAAGCATTTGATCGAGCTCCTCGAAAAAGCGTGGGAAGACGGTTCAGTCACATTCAAGGACAACGACATCCCCCGTAGCGAAGGCGCTTGTTTCGTTTTTCGAATGCACGAATGAACAACACAATCGAGAGGCTCTGGAACGATTCCTTCTGTCCTCTCTCACAGCAATCAAACTATTGATTTTTGTGAGATTGACTAATATTTATTAAAGTGGTAAAATAATCTTGTTTTGTACATTTCATTTTAGGAGTAAATATGTGGGTCAAGATCGGAGTTGGAGCTTGGTGCTTGCTTTTCATCATCACCCTCTTTCTGCTCATAGTAGTAGAAATGAGGCCAGATGAGGATGAACTGAGGGGTTGGGCTCTGCTTTTAACTCTTGTCACGCTGGCATGGTCCTCTCAGGCCGTGAAAGCGATTTTCAAGATGTTCGAACTGGACACCTGGCTCGATAAACCACAGCATTTCTCGAAGACTAGAGAACGCTTGCTTCGGGCTCGCAAACCTCTGGCGGTGGTGGCTATGCCTTCCGTCGTGGGCTTGTCTCTGGTTCTTGTCGTAGATTTCGGCAGCCAGACAAACGAAATGCTCGTCCTTTACGGTGGCCTGCTGCTAAGTTTCTTTTTCGGCAACTTGGCCTATCCATCCAAATACAACCCTTCGTTCAACCGCAAGGGGAGGTGAGGCAAAACATGGTGTGATACTCGGGATTTTACCCGAGTATCACACCTCAAATACAGCTGTTAATGTGATTGACATATGTATTTGAGAATTTTTACAACGCTTTTTAGGCTACCTCATATTTTGTTGTGGAAAAGAAAACTGTTGACTAAAAGGGGGTCTCGGTGTTATTCTGCGTGGTGATAGAACATAAGTCAAAAACAGACAGATAGGAACATGCGAGTACATGTCTGAATTACCAGAAAAACAAGCTAAACGGCTGAAAAGCCTTATTCAAGATGCCGAGACAAACTTAGCAGCAGCAAAAGAATTACTGATCAGCATCGTCGGCGACGATGACTCTGATATGCCACGAATCAAACCAGAAGAAATCGCTGGCAAAGTAATCGAAGGTGTCTTTGACGGCCAAAGTATGATCGGCCCAGACGGCAAAACATACCCAGTACCAGCCAACTATGCGTCAAAATCAAAGCTAGTCGAAGGCGACATCTTGAAACTGACCATTGCCGACGGAGGAAACTTCCTCTACAAACAAATCGGCCCAACACCGCGCAAACAAGTCATCGGTACATTGGTACAGCACGATGGTGGATACTTTGTCGAAGTCAACGGTCACGAATACCGAATACTACTAGCAAGCATCACATATTTCAAAGCCAACCTAGGCGATCAAGTCAGTATCATCATCCCAGAAGACAACCCAGAAGCTACCTGGGCAGCAGTCGAAGCAGCTTTGTAGTATAATGTATTCGTAAGTTTTACAACTAGCACACAGGGGGCTACGGTGATTTGTAGGGAATGCGGACATCCGCAAACCAGCAAGCTGCGCAAAAACGGCATAGGTGCCGAAATTGTCTGTCGTTATTGCGGCGCAGTCAACTCACTTTTTCACAGTGAGCAAGGCCAAGGCCGCCTATTAAGGTGGCTCAGCGCACTCGTGCGTAGACAGCCGGCGTGAGGCTCAAAACCTCCGTCGGCTTTTAAAATGCAACTTTTTCATAACAGGCGTATAATAAAGGTAAAAGAAAGCTTAACGAAAGGGCTAGTCATGGCAACCAAACAGCAAGCACAGGACAAAACTAACGTATTATCTATCATAGGCCTAGTATCGGCCTTTTTTATACCCCTGGTAGGGCTAGTCCTATCGAGCATCGGCTTGGAGCAAATTAACAAACGTGGCGAAAAGGGTAAAGGTCTAGCTATCTCTG
>JBBTRW010000059.1:0-10399 GCA_038064995.1 Patescibacteria group bacterium
GAGCTGACTACCACAACTGATGTAAATGATTTAAAAACTGCCCTGGCATCACAGTTACCTCAAAAAATCAGTGACTCGATTATTGCAGCCGAAGCCGACACTTCAACGGCACAAACAATAGAAGACGCGTATCTGGAAAACAAGTTAGATGCTGTTTACGGCAAAGTTTTAATAAAGAAAATCGACTCTATCAGGGCTTTAATAGCCGAAATATACGGCCTTAGTAAAGATCAAAAATTAAAAGAAGTATTAGTAGACGTTGACGATCATTTACGAACAACAAAACAACAAACTGAAGAGCTGGATCTTTAAGACTTTGGGGCCACCAACTCGTAGCTTAGCCTAGCTAGGCCAAATACTTCGTCGTTTGTTAGCTGACCTGTACATATAATCGTATTCCAGTGCTTTTTATTCAAGTGATAGCCCGGAACAACACTTTCATACTTTTCCCGCAAATTAATTGCCAATTGCGGGTCACATTTTAAGCTGACTCTCAACGGGTCTGATTTTTCACCTACAATCGCAAACATTTTGCCACCACCTGTTTCTTTGGTGCCAACTTTGTATACCGCCGCATCTGGACCAAATGGATAATCTAGCCAGGCGCCCGAATAACTTAACAGATGCTCTTCGATTTCTTTGTGCGTCATATCTTTACTTTATCTAAATAGTATTTCAATTCCATGATTGATCCGCGAATATCGTCGAGTGCTCGGTGTGATTTGTCTTTGGCAAACATTTTATTATATTTACCACCAAATACCACTTTCCATGCGCTAACATCGAGCATCCGATAATGTAACCTAGCCTCTACATTAGGCCATTCAGCCTTTATGAAATTACGATCATTGTGGATAGAATTACCGCCAAGTAAAACTTTTTCTTCTGCGTCAAAATGATCGTTGATAAACTGCAAAAATCTCGCCTCCGTCTCAACTGGATCAATAGCTGACTTATTTTGTTCGATCAAACCATCACGAGCTTTTGGATTATCGTCCCAAAATGCCTGCTGAGTAGAAAATCTATCCAATATAAAAGCTTCATCATAGTGCGCAGCGGTTTCAAATGTAGCAATTTCATTAAAATCCCAATCCGTTGCAATAGCCGCAGCCTCTAAAATAACATCTTTTCCGGGCTCTAACCCTGTCATCTCGAGATCCACCCATAGTAATTTTGCCTTTTTGCCCATAGTTACTGAGCTTTTCTTTTATCTAGCTTGTCTAGGCCTAGTACTTTCACGATGATATATATTACTAGCGCAATCACGACAAAGTTGACTAAATCGTTTAGAAATACTCCATAATGCAGAACTGCTTGTTTTCCGCCAGTTTTGCCCAAGGTCATTTGTAAGCCTTCTATTCCTTCAGCCGAACCAAGCACAAATCCTAACGGAGGCATGACAACGTTGTCTATAAAAGATTTAACCATTACAGCTACTGCACCACCTAGCGCAAGACCTATCGCAAGCCCTACTACACCTTGTGTTCGAATAAATTCCGTAAAGCCCTGTGCATGCTTTGCGCTTTTTGCACTGACTTTTTTAGCAACTGTTTTTTTACGCCTGCCTTTTGGCGCGTCAATATCAATGGTACTATTTGCTGTAGCAAATTCAACTGTTTTACTTTTTCTTCTGATCATTTAAAAACTCCGTTCTCCACCGATTTATTGTAACATTACACCTTGTTTGGCGCCTGAATACCCAATAATTTTAGCCCAGATTGCAAAACATCACCGTAACGAGAGACTAGTCCAAGACGTAGCTTTTCACGATCGTCACCAATTACCTTTGAACCTTCGTAAAAACGGTTAAATGTTTGTGAAAGCTCGTATAGGTATGTGCAAATATAGTGCGGAGCCAAATCCAGGCTGGATCGCTCGATAACTTCGCTAAATTCACTTAATTTTTGAACCAAAGTACGCTCTAGTTCGTCAAATTCTTCGCTGTCTGGATTACTTGGTTCATTTGCTGACTTTTCCAGTATAGAACGAGCCCTGGCATGTGCGTATTGCAGATACGGACCCGAATTGCCATGTATGCTAACTGAATTTTCTGGGTCATATATTATGTCACCGCCAATTCGGTGCTTCAAGAAGGCGTATTTAACTGCACCAAGTGATATTTGCTGGTCGCTACTGCCGTTCTGCTGTTGATTGGCATCTTTTGCACTGGATAGAACGTCTACGGCCTTCAAAAAATTACCTTTTCGACTGCTCATCTTTACACCACCCTGCAGCTTCACAATTCCATGTGAAATATGGGTTGTAGCGCGCGAAAGATCTGGTGCAAATTGTTCAATCGCCTTTAGAACCACCTCCATATACTGGTCTTGTTCGTTACCTGTCATAATAATTGAGCGATCAAAGTCATAATCTTGTTTTTTCAAAATACTTAAGCCTACATCTTTTGTTTCATATGTTGGCAAGCCTTCACTATTTATAAACACACGTGTATGCAGGCCAAACTTTTCGCCATCAAATATGACTGCACCGTCAGACTCTTGAAATACGTCAGGTATATGTGATTTCACTTCATCCAGGCCGATTTGTGCAGTTTCAGATTCAGGGTAATATTTGTCGAAATGGCTACCAATGCTAGCATAAAAACCATCAAAATAATCATAGCTCCATTGCCTTGTTGTCCAATAGATTTTAGCAAAATCTGCATCGTGATCGTTTTCGGCATGCAGTGAATAAATTTTTTTGTTCAGCAATATAATTTCAGACTTTGCGGTGTCATCATTCTCGTACGCTTCGTTTCCCTCAATGTACCTAGACGCCAGCCAATCAGGCCTTTGAGATTCGTCTACTGCTTCTAGCTTTTCTGGGCTCTCTTCGCCAAGTTCTTTTATAATTGCCCACATTGATTTAGCTGCATGCAAGCCAACGTCACCACCAAAGTTAACTCGATGCACTTTGGCACCGGCATTCTCTAGTAAATTTGCAATCGCATCACCTACTACGCTCGTATATAGATGGCCAGCGTGTAGAACCTTAAACGGGTTTGGATCGGAATATTCGGCAACAATCGTCTGCCCGTCTAGGTATTTATTGGGCTTTTCGTTGGCCAATCTCCACAGTGCTTGGTCTCGAAGCGTTATATTAATAAAACCAGGGCCGGCTGCTTCTGCGCTAGCTACCTTGTCATCTTCTACTATTTTAGCGGCTAAAGATTGTGCAATCTCACGTGGTCCGCCAGCTGGCGGATTTGCCATTTTCTTTGCTAGCTGCAGTGCAACATTACAGGAAAAATCACCAAATTGCGGGTCGGGACGCGTCAACTCAACAGATACTTGCTCATTGAACAAATCTTTTATAGCATCGGCGATGATCGTTTTTATGTCATTCATTAAACATAATTATAACAGAGGTTATTTAAGTTTCGTTTTTTGAAGCCCGAATCAGTCCATCAAATAACGGGTGCGGCCTGTGCGGTCGTGATTTGAATTCCGGATGGGCTTGAGTAGCGACAAAAAATGGGTGGCTTGATGATTCAATAAACTCAACCAGCCTGCCGTCCGGTGATTCACCACTAATCTTTAGTCCACCTTTTTCTATTTGTGGCTCATATGCCCTATTTACTTCATAGCGATGACGATGACGTTCGATTATCTCTGACTTTCCATAAAGTTTGTGCACCTTTGAACCCCTTTGTAGTTCGGCCTTGTAGTCGCCCAGGCGCATTGTGCCACCGGTAGCTTGTTTGCCTGCTTGGTCGGGCATCAAATATATAACTTGATCTTTTGCCGAGTCATCTAGTTCGGCGCTGGTCGCATTTTTTACTCCACCAATTCTAGCAGCCGCGATAACTGCAGCCTGCAAACCAAGGCAAAGCCCTAAATACGGCTTGTTATTTTCTAGCGCCCAACCTGCAGCTGCAATTTTACCTTCAACACCCCTAGTGCCAAAACCACCAGGTATTAACAAGCCATCGTATTTGTCCAGTTGCTTTAGATTCTTTCCAACTTTCTCGGCATCTATCCAATTGATCTCCAGGCCAACATCCTGGTGCCAGGCCGCAATACGCAAACTCTCGACAACAGAATAATAGGTATCTTCGTTGTCCAAATACTTTGCCACAATGCCAATTTTAACCGTCTGCTTGTAATGCTTTGTGATTTTGTTATATATATCTTTCCAAACACGCATATCTGGCTTTCCCAGTGGCAAGTTTAATTTTTTAGCCAACAATTGATCAATGTGACTTTTCTCGATTGTCAACGGCACTTGATAAATTGAATCTGCGTTTGGCAAGTTTATAACCGACTCTAGTGGAACGCCGCCAAACATGCTGATCTTTTTCATAACACTTTCGCCAGCTAGATCGTCGCTACGTGCGGCGATAACATCTGGTACAATTCCGAAACTACGCAGATCGCGCATGGCATTTTGTGCCGGCTTGGTTTTGTATTCTTTGCTAGCACTAAGGTACGGAACGTAAACCAAATGTATAAAGGCACAATTTTCTTTGCCTACCTCTGCAGAAAATTCACGGATAGCCTCGACAAAAGACAACCCTTCATAGTCGCCTACCGTTCCACCTATCTCAACAATATGAATATCGGAACCTGGTGATGAATTAGCAATCTCGGTTTTTATGGCGTTGGTAAAGTGTGGAACCATTTGTACAGTTTCGCCCAAGAATTTTCCTGCTCGCTCGTTAGCAATTAGATCACGCAGAACACGTCCAGCCAAAGTTGCGCTTTGTTGCGTAACCTCTATATCTAAAAATCTTTCATAGTGGCCTAGATCCAGGTCAGTCTCGGCGCCATCACACGTAACAAAACACTCACCGTGCTCGGCCGGGTTTAATGTTCCGGCATCAACATTCAAATATGGGTCGCATTTTTGTACAGAAACATTTAAACCTCGTGCTTTTAAAATAGCACCAACAGAAGCAGCGGTTATACCCTTACCCACACCAGAGAGTACACCCCCTGTCACGAAAATATATTTGCGCTGTACATGGGGTTGATTCATGTATATTAATTATACACAGTATTTCTTCTCTGTTCCAGACTTGCTTTTTTGTAGTTTTTATGCTAATATTTACATAGTCAATCATAAAAACAAAAATCATGACCAACAACGAAACAACAACTGAGAACCAGCATGAAATGAACCCCTCTGGTTTTGATGAAACACCCCAAATAGTTTCTGATGATACACCTCTCAACGTAACCATAGATTGGGCGGAACGAAAAAAACAACGTGACAAGCGTGTCAAAAACGCCCGTGAAAAAGTAGAGGCGTTGATTGAGCCACCGGGAGAAAAAGTGACTATTGATGATCTGCAGCTAGAAGTTCCTAAGCCGGGTGAAACAGTAGTTGTCCTACAGCGTAATGCGAAAGATAATCGTGACCCCAGTTCAGAACTAGAAATAGGGACCTTGATTCCTGAAGCGGCAGAACATGTTAAAGTTCAAACTAAAGAATCTTTGGATAATATTCTTTCATCACTCAGCTCAGAAGAAAGAAAGAAAATCGATTTTTTGGTTGTTGCAGCCAATACAAAACTAGACACTCCTTTGGGCGAGGAAATAAAAAGCGAACACAAACGGGCAGTCGAAACCGCCGTGCAAGTCCTTGCAGGAATTAAAAAAAGTATGAACGAATTTGAGTTATCCGATTCTCAACTACTCAACAAAACTGACGAACCGATAGAACTATCTAGTGGAAGAATGAATGATCTTCATATGCTTAAAGATTCCCCAGAATTTGTCGAGTTTCTGAAAAACAAGTACGGAACCGGACATGAATTCTGGAAGGCTTACGAAGATGACAGCGAGCGTAAAACGAGAGAGGCAATGGGAGCAGAGGGGCCAGATGATATAGCAAAAAGAGTGGGTGAATATATGGGGGTGTTGGCTAATGCAATGGAGCAATACCACAAACAACATCCGGACAGAAGAGTAATCGTTTGGGTTGAAAGTCATTACGATGCCATTAGCCCATTTATAAAGCATGCCGCAGGAATGGATAATACAGACTATCTATCAGTAGATAATGGTGCTGGTGTTGTAGTCAAATTAGGTAAAGTCGAGAAGTAAATATCAATATTCAGGAAAACCTAATATTTATTCTTTCGATTCAAGCGAGGCCAGATAGTCGGTAGCTTCTTTAATAGATTTAAACTCAGGTACTCCCTTTTTAGCCCACTGCCGAATCCATTTCCGATGACTTAAAACCTGAGCAAGTTTATCTGATTTTGCTCCACCATCATAAGCTGTCATTTCGCGAGTTTTTATATATTTTTTATTTGTATTCCAATGAGGAAGAACAATGGCGTCTGGTTTGAGCCAGTTGTTTGAAGCACCCATAATCCAAAAACCAAGTTTTTTTGCCTGAACAGTAATAATATCGCTTCTTTGATCTACCTCATCTATCACATCTAGTGGCTCCAGCCACCATTCCCCTTTTGGGTGTGCGTTGGTTGCTTCCCATAAAACATCACCATCAATCCAATGTTTTTCTTTTTGATTTTTTATAAAATATGTCTTACCGGCACCAGAAGGAGCCATGATAAAAAAGCCTCTTTTGTGAGTAATGTATTCTTTTGCAAGTTTATTATAAACCTTGGATCCATCTGTAAACATCTGTGTCATTCTGTCATTTTTCTTTTGAGATCTAGATACTGAAGTCGTACTCTATCCGCATTTTTTAACATTGATTCTTTCGGAGCGATATAGTCTTCATAATTATCACCAGTAATAATTTTGTCTATCTCTGGGATTGGGGAATTAATAAAACTCTGAGTAATAATTTCAACAATTTCGCCTTTGGAATTCGTAGCTGTTGCTTTGACGTCCTCTTGTGCACCATATTCCACCATCTCCCATTCTCTCACCAATTCAAATTCTTCAGGTGTAATCTCCCAAATAGTTCCGTATATTACGCCATCAGGATTAGGTCTTGAGACATACATCTCGAACTCAGGTCCCATCAAATCCACTACTAGGGTCCGAGGGGAAATATCTAATGGACTAGTCGTCGGAATTTCATCTCGAAATTGCTTTCCTCTCAGTGTGCATAGCTCGTAGCCCACAAGCTTACCTGGTTCTCCAGAAATATCTTCACGACCAATCATATGTGCCATCATCTCAAGATCGCGGTTAGTACCAAAACCAAAATATTGCACTGTTTTAGCCTTTAACTCCCTCATATATCAATATGTTATCACGTTTTTACAACTATCGAAAATTGCTCGATTGAAATAATAATTTGTAAAAACGATAATACCTAATTATTAAATTGCTATAATAACAGATAGTTGGAGAGGTGGCCGATTACCGCCCCTGGCGGGACCGCGCCTGTGGCGCTGGGTGGTAGGACATTCAATGATCGAATATGGAGAGGTCGCATAGTGGTCTAGTGCGCCGTCTTGGAAAGGCGGTAAGGTGGAAACGCCTTCGAGGGTTCAAATCCCTCTCTCTCCGCCATTTTCTAGGGAGGTCTTACCTCCCCTATTACAATTTTGAAATAAATTCAAAATCGTATCTCTCTCCGCCTAAAGCTCGGCTACGCCTCGTCAAAAAGTTTCGAATGGGCATGCTTAGCCGCATTAGCGTATAATCATAAGCATGAAAGTAGCAGACAAAGTTTTTGTAGTCACTGGAGCTGGCAGTGGTATTGGTAAGGCATTAGTAGAAGTCTTGCTAGAAAAAAATGCTAAGATCGCCGCAGTTGATATTCATGAAGAAACCTTACAGCAGCTTAAACAATCTGTTGGCGAAAAGGCTGATCGTATTAGTACTCATACCTTGGATATATCTGACAAACAGGCTGTGGAACAGTTGCCAGACAAAATTATTGAAGCTCACGGCTACGTAGACGCCGTCATAAACAACGCAGGCATCATACAGCCTTTTGTAAAAATAAATGACCTTGACTATAAATCTATTGAAAAAGTAATGAACATAAACTTTTACGGCACGCTGTATATGACAAAATCATTTTTGCCTCACTTGTTATCAAGACCCGAGGCTCACATTGTTAATGTTTCTAGTATGGGTGGTTTTTTACCAGTACCGGGACAGAGTGTTTACGGCGCATCAAAAGCCGCGGTAAAGTTACTGACCGAAGGCTTATACGCCGAACTGATCGATACAAATGTAAATGTTTCTGTTGTTTTTCCTGGCGCTACGGAAACGAATATTACAAAAAATTCTGGCGTAGACATACCGCTTCAAGCATCTTCACAGACTAAAAAATACAAAACCTTACCCGCTAGCGACGCAGCTAAAATAATTGTCAAAGGTATCGAAGGAAATAAAGTCCAAATATTTGTTGGCAGCGATTCAAAATTAATGAACCGACTTTATCGCCTGAACTCTACCTTTGCGACAAGGTTAATCGCAAAACAAATGAAATCACTTTTGTCTAAATAAGATATAGTTGTCATTTGCACTAATATTATTCTCATTACATAACTAAACTTCGCAAGGCTATACAATTCACAAATAAATCCCTACCAATTGTGTAAGTTACAAAAGAATATAAGTTTTCGTTGTTTACTAAAGTAGGATGAGTTTTTAAAAGCATTTATTTAGTTTATAATCATTAGCATATTAATCAATAAATGAACGGGGTACTATGCATCCAGACAAGAATATACCACCACGTAAACCAACCAACGATAACACATCGGTAGACGAAACCAGTAATTTGATTGATGAAAATCAATCACAACCAATCGCACCGATACCGAAAAAATCAAAATGGAAAAGTAAAAAACTTTGGATAATTATTATACTCATACTATTGGCTGGAAGCTCAGTTTCTGCTTATTACATATTAAAACAAAAGGCAGCCCCATCAGTTACTAGTAGTAACGTCCAAAAAGTAAAAAAAACATCTACGACTCAGATAAAAAATATATATTTTGCTGACTCAGAAAAACTTTATTCAGTAAACCCAGATACAAAAAAATTAAATATAGTTGATTCAAATGTATCTAGTGGTAGTGGATCAATTGGCCTTGGCACAACTTCACCGCTTAATTCACCTAATTTATATAGGGTAGCCTATACTAAAAAAGAAGATATTTATCTAAAAGAAGATGGCAAAAAGATAAAAAAAATTGATCAACCGACTACCGAAGAAAATGCTGGTTATTATAAATATATATCTGCATGGTCAAGTGACTCAGAGAACTTAACTTATTCAATATCCTTTGATTGCGGCATGAACCCTGATTGTGACTATAAAGATGAAGATAAGAATTTAACCGGTATTTATTGGTACTCGTTAAATACTGGTGAGTCTACCAAATTACCTATAAAAACCTCTGAGATGTGGGTCCCAAATACCACTAAAGTGGCGTATTTTAGTGGTGAAGATAATGTAATACTGCGCACTTATGACGTTGTTTCTAAAGAAGACAAACAACTAACTTCAATCGACTGGTCTAATCCTGGGCCCCAACTGACATTCTCTGACGATGGCAATAAAATTATTTATGCCGATATCGCAACTGACTCGAATAAAAGTCAAATAATAATTGCAAACCAAGATAACACAGGTAAAAAAAATCAGAAATCAGGGGCTTATTCTGAGTTACAATTTCCATTATTCATCAAAGATAGTAGTGATAATTTTGTATACATAAAATCAGAAGATAAAGTTTGTCCTGACGGAGGTGGTGGCTGCCCTATAAGCTACATATACTCAGTAATTGACGGTAAATCCACAAAGATTGCTACAAGTGCCCAAGCTATGGGATTTTTATCAGACACACAACTAATTGCATTAACTGGTTATGCCTACAGCAAACCAGTTAAAAAAACGTTGAGTATCATTAACCTAAAAGATAACAGTACCACAAATCTATATACGGGCGGTGATCAAATGTACGCAGAAATGTACCACTAGACTATTTAGTATCAACCTTATTTAATTTATTACATATACTATTTAAAATGTAAATTTTTATTGGTCAATAATTAATTTCTTGCAGTTCTTAATCTTTTGAATAATAGGATATTGTAGCTAATCGTTAATAACATTTTATCCTCATATTCCCGTAGTTGTCATTTGCACTATATAATTCTCATTGCATAAGATAGCATTGACCGGCTATAATAAAGGCTGATCTTATTAACAATTAACTGCGAGAAATTATGACACCGAAAGCCCCACCACCGGTGATAAAACTTAAAGGTCTTCACAAAAGCTATGGCTACGGAGACGCTATTACGACTGCGCTAGATGGTGTAGATTTAAAAATTAACAAGGGTGAGTTTGTCGCAATTATGGGACCTAGTGGCTGTGGCAAAACAACTTTGTTAAATATTTTAGGGTTATTAGACAAGGCAACTGGCGGTGAGTATGAATTAAATGGCGAACCAGTTGAAGCTATTTCGCAAAGCCGACGCGCCCAAATTCGTCGTGAACAAATTGGGTT
>JBBTRW010000060.1:0-10084 GCA_038064995.1 Patescibacteria group bacterium
TTGGATCAAAACAATGGCAACCCGATGGGCTGAATCCTATAAGATTGGTCACTTCTAATCCCCCAGCCCGATCCAGTGTTTTTTGCGACAATGCCACTTGGATAAATTGTACTACTCCAGTAAATGTTACCGAAGCCAGCGTTTCTACTGGAGATGTGGGAAATTTTAATTTCAATATAATCATACCAGAGAATAACACCGCTGTTGAACAGACGTATAATGAATACTTTAACCTTACGAGCGAAGGTATGGTTGTCCTAAACGATCCCGGCCAGCACTGGATAATCAATGTTTTGCCGCAATAGTGTCCGCAAATCAATATAAATAATTTGTCAATCAGCCTTAGGCATTTATACTAGTAGCAAAGCTATGGTAAAAACAAGATCAAGTACAGCCAAGGGAAAGCAAAAAAAGCGATCAATTATTAGTATATTTTGGCTAATAGTGGACGCCATCCCGTTGTTGTTGCCGCTTGTAATAGCAATATTTGGTCTGGTAGCTTTAATACTGTTACTTTTAGGAAAACTTACATCAGCGTATGCTTTTGGAATCGGAATAACCACTTCATTATTGTTCATGGTTTGGTTTATTAGGATATATAGCTCGCTAAAATATACAGAAAATAAAGAAAGACGCGTCTGTAACTTGGCGGCGATCTTAGGAGTCTTGCTTTGGATAGGTATCAACATACCATTTACTTCCCAGCATGTTTTTACGAACCGTGACCCTGGAGTCTATTCAGTCACAGCACTGCATATTACTAATAGAGATAATCTGGACCTGAAGACATCGGTTGTGTACTCGGGGATAGAGGGTGTTGCTGGAGATAGTGCAGGCTTTTCAAATAATCCAAAGGATACATCACAACTACCGGCACAGGGCGTGCATCTTTTACCAACTCTCGTTGGGCTGACCGGTAGATTAACCAGCGAGACCGTTATGTTGCGGATAAATGTTTTATTCGGCGCAGTCGCGCTGCTAGCAGTTTATGGGTTTGGAAGATTGATTATGAGACCTAGATGGGCACTGCTGGCAACCGCAACGTTTGGCCTGGTGTTTCCGCTGATGTATTTTTCCAGAGATATGTATACCGAGCCACTGACTTCCGCATTTACATTTGGAGGGTTAGCGCTGCTGTGGCTTGCTTTTACGAATCGATACAAATCCTTATGGTTCTTGGCTGGAATTGTGCTTGGCGCTACTGTGCTAACTAGAATTGATGGCTATCTGACCATTGCAGGTGTATTGATGTCGGTTTTTATTTATCTGATGTTAGCAAAAGAAAGTCACAGAATTGTGGCTGTAAAAAATGCCAGTTCTATTTTTGCAGGACTGGCAATCAGTTCGATTGTTGGTTTTTTGGATATCTACATACTGTCCCATAGTTATTTCCTAAGCGAGTGGAGTAATATCAAACCCGAGCTGATTCTGATAGGATTAACTATTGTTTTTGGAATTATAGCAACTGCGATTAGCTGGCGAACAAATGTATTCAAAGCCATTATTTCTTTTACAAAGCAGTACGGCCTTAGGATATTTACCGTTTTACTTGTTCTAATCAGCGCCGGTCTTGCCTCTAGGCCTATCTGGTATGTTGGATACGACCAAAAACCAATAATCAATCCCGCCACCAATCTAGTCGAACAAGTTTTGCAGCGGGACTATTCAGAATTAACCGTAAATTGGCTTGTTTGGTATATAGGACCAGTTGCTGTAATACTGGCCACTTTAGGTCTATGGTTAGTGGTCAAAAGGATTATCAAAAATGGCCAGATTCAAATCATACCTTTTACGTTGGTATTTGCCGGAATCGGTTTAGTATATATGATAAGCCCTAGCATTTTTCCTGATCAAATATGGGCGTCACGTCGTTTCCTTCCGATAGCTATGCCAGGATGTATTATTTTGTCGGCATATGCGCTAAGTTGGCTGTATAGTAAAGGAAAATCCAAAACACTGGGCGTAGAATCAAAATCATTAGCACTTATCTTGCTTGCTCCGCTACTGCTCGGGCCGGTCTTTATAACTGCATCACTGTATAACACAAGAGAGGCAGTTTGGTATGGGCCGCTAGACGCGGTATGTAAAAAAATACCGAATAATTCTGCCGTACTATGGGTAGGGACTGCCAGAACGCAGCTTGTTGAGCCTACGAAGGCGCTTTGTGGGATGCCGGCGCAGGGGTATGGGGTTTTATTTAGTACAGATGATAATATATCCAAACAAACCCTTGCAAAAGCATCTGTTCAAGCTAGAAAAGCCGGATACATACCGGTTGTGGGGCTGTTTGGATCAGAGAAAGGATTACTTCCAGAATCTGAGCAAGGTAGCGTGGCGGATATTTATAAGTATACCAACGAAAAAGTGGAGTCAACTACCACTACGCCACCTAGAATGACCAGTATCGGCGCTGAATCCATAGCACTCGGTGTCATTAAAGCAGATGGTTCCATTTCAGCGCTAAAGCCATAGTCGAGGTGTTTAACTGGTCTATTTTTGCTCGTTGTTTTAATGTTACAATATAGGTTACTTAGTTCTAAAAAGAGGAGTCGTTTTGATCGTATTAATAGTTGCTGGTGGGTCAGGTACGCGCCTTTGGCCGCTGTCTGTTCCAGAATTTCCCAAACATCTAATAACAATAACTGGCGACAAGTCGCTGCTGCAAAATACATTCGAGAGAGTTAAGCACATTACGTCTTTGGACAAGATCTATGTCTCTACCGAGGCTAGTCATTCTGACCATGTTATTGATCAGCTGCCTGAACTGGACAAATCACAAATAATTATCGAACCGGCGCGCAGGGGAACAATGCCCTGCATTACAAATGCCTTGCAAATTATTAGCAAAAAGCACGGCGAAGATGAGCCAATTGCTTCGATATGGGCTGACCAACACATTCGTGACAGAGAAGGTTTTGCTGATACCTTTAGGTACGCTGCCAAAGTTTCTGAAAAATATCAACGCATTACGCTTGTTGGTATCGAGCCTGATAGTCCCAGCACAAAATTTGGCTATATTAAAAAGAATGGGGCCATCGATGACGAAGCATATCTGCACAGTGTCGATTCTTTTAAAGAAAAGCCAGATCATGCTACAGCTCAAAAATACCTAGCCACAGGCGACTATTTATGGAATGCAGGTTATTTTGTAGCGCCTTACAAAGTTTTCAAGGACCGCATAGAGCGCTACGCCGACAAACATTGGAGCGAGCAGTTAGATAAACTGAAAAACGCCAACCTAGAAGAATCTAACAAAATATACTTGGATTACAAAGACGAACCCATAGACACTGCTTTAATAGAAAAGACGCCCGACCTAATGGTTGTACCGGCTGCTTTTGACTGGATGGATGTCGGTAGTTTTGATGATGTACATACTGTTAGCCCGCAAGACGAAGACGAAAACAGTTCTGTGGGCGAGAAGAACATAGTTATAGATAGCCGTAATGTTTACGTGCGAAACGAAGAGGATAAGCCAATTGCAGTTATTGGCGTCGATAATGTAGCTGTAATAAACACCGAAAATGGAATTTTAGTATTGCACAAAGACCGCAGCCAAAAAGTAAAAGACGCGGTTGCAGAGGTCAAGAAACTACAATCTTAGTCACTGCTTTTTCGAGTTGCCTCAATAGTCCATCTTCTCCTAGACTAATCGAAACTATCTCATCGGCTCTTGCCTGAGAATTTGCAACTGAATAAACGCGTAATTGTGGTGCATTACCGCTTGGACGTACATGTACTATATCCCCACTATTAAAGTACAATCTTGCCCCGTCAGTAGTATCGATATTCTTTAGCTTGTCAAATCCGTACTGATCATTAAAGATCTTTTCTGCCAATAGTTTGCCCGTAGAGCCTTTAGAGAATTTAGATATGATATTGTGACTAGTTTGATTTGGAAAATTATCTATCAAGCCAGCCTGAGTGAAGCGCGCTGGTAGTTCCGAGAACAATCCCGATACCTTAATGGACCTTTTTGTAGCAGCCTCTAGGGCGATAAATATCGGTAAAAAAGAATCACGGGTAGGCAGGCGTTCCACTTTTTTACCCTCATAGTCAAAGTCAGCTCCCACCAAAAATCCACCATTTACTTCCCATCCTACTGGTAGTTTTGCGCCAGATTTTGTCATTTCTTCAATAACATAAGGTGAGCCAATTTTGGTGTGCTTCCAGCTTATATTTTCTTTTTCCAAACTTTCATCTACCGCGTCACTGCTGCTAATTGGTATCGCTGCAAAATCTACACCAATTTCACGAGATACAATAAAGCCTAGTACATCACCCCTGTGAAATCCGCCTTTTTCATCAACTACAAACGGCCTATCACTGTCGCCATCCGCGGATATGATAGCAAAAGCATCAGGGTATTTTTGTGCCAGCGAACGAAAGTAATCTTGGTTTTCTTGTGTGACATTCTCGGTATCGATCGTTATAAATTTTTCAGATCTATCAACCGGAATAGTCTCTGCGCCCAAATATTGTAAAATATCCACCAGCAAATCTCTGCCCACGCTAGAATGTTGATAAACTATAACTTGCTTGCCAGAAAGAAACTTTGAATCAAACATGTTTTTATATCGATCCGTAAAGTTTTGTTCAGCTCTAGGCTCAATTTCCGGTAGTTCGTACGCAACAAGCATGCCGTCACTGCTAAACAAGTTATCGTCGGCTTTTAGCTCATATAATTCGGACCTAACATCCGCAACCGACTGTTTGATATTTGATTCGTCTGATTTCAAGACTTCACCGCTAGGTTTGTAAAATTTTATACCATTACGATCGGCCGGAATATGGCTACCTGTTACCATAACTGCTGCTTGATTGGCATTTTGGGCCCACAAAGCCAGGGCGGGGGTGGGTATTAGGCCGCAGTACTGTGCTTTGTGTCCACTATCGGTAATTGCTCGAATAACTGCGCCCTGTATGCGAGGCGTGCTGTCCCGTAGATCGCCAGCAACGGCAATGGTAGAGTTCTTGCCAAGGCCTTCAAAATTTTCTAAAAAGCGTATAAAGCCCTGCGTATTTATGTAGCATTCTAGGTCAGTCATGTCGGTTACTAAACCTCGAAGTCCCGATGTACCAAAAGCTAGTTCGACTGGTTCGTATTGTAAAGATTCTCGCAAAATTGTCATAAAATCTATTCTAGCAGATAGTTAATCATCGACCCACAGCCGGTAACACCTGTTCGGGGCACTTCGATAGTATCCGCTGCATTGCATCATATTCTGCACTGGTTACCCACAAATCATATTTTTGTTTAACCGCAATCTGCCTGGCGACATATCGACAGCGGTAGGGTTTGTTTGATGGCAGCCAAGTTGCAGCGTCACCGTCACTTTTTTGTTGATTAGCCTGGCCATCAACGGCTAGAAGCTCTAGTGGATCATTGGCTAGATTCTCGCGAGTTTCATAGCTGAGGTACTGGGCGCCTTTTTGCCAAGCATCCGACAGCGCTACAACATGGTCAATTTGTACATCGTCGCTGGTGTCTGGCCCGCGCGCAAACTCGATTCTTTTTCCTGTATATGGATCATCCAAAATTCCACTATAAACTTTGCAATCTTTTATTTCTGTTTGTGATAAATCTCTGGCCAGTATCTCATCTCGTGTATTGCAGCCACCGGTTGAGCGCCAGCCGCTACCAAACATATCGCGCGAATAGCCAGTTTTTGGAGCGCGACCCTTAATATCTAGTTCTGATAGGGCGTCAATTGCTAAGGTTTGTTTAACGGTACTTGTTTGAACTTTTTTATTATGCTGCTCTGTCTGATAATTTTCTTGTATCTGAGACGATATTCCTATAACTATCAGAATCAACGACAGTATTAATGTAACAGTCGTACGTCGACGTTTATGAATGTTAGTCATAAGTTCATTATAGACACATAAAAAATACTCCCCATTTTTAGGCGGGGAGTACCAGGGACTAATTTTCTGTTTATTATTCGTGGTGGTGTAGGGCTTCGGCTACTGCACGTCGGCTGGCAAACCACTGTTGGATACCAATTCCTAGTGCGCTAACACCCGCGATACCACCGATCACTTCTACTGGGCCAGTTGAAGCAATCGAACCGGGAGTTGTTACACTACCGCTGGTGCTTGTTGGCGTAGTCTCGGTATTGACTATTACCTTACAGGCGTCGCTGGTGATGTCTTTTACGGTTTTGCCGTCTACTTCAAAGCTAACCTTGGCTGTTACTGTGTATTCACCAGCCTTGGCATAAGCATGTTTGACAGGCAAAGACTCGATACTTCGTATGGCAGTTTGTCCGTCGCCAAAGTCGATAGTTACTTCTTTTGGTGTAGCCTTGTTGGCAGACACATTTACGTCAAAACTGTACTGAAGCTGGCTAATTTTGCTAAGTTTCAATGCATCACAGCTATAGCTTGGCTTGTCGTCACAATCTTTTTTAACGGTGACATCAGCTGTGTCTTGTTTTGTGCCATAGTCAGTAGTCACGCTTGCAGTGTTACGTAGCACGTTGTTACCACACTGGGCAAGATTTTTCTCGGCACCAATAGTAGATTCAAAATATACGAATGCGTTTGCGCCACCCGAGTATGAGCCTATGTTAATACCGCTTGGTGTTACAACATTGTCAGATACCTTGATGCCATTTGGTGTAACAGAGTTTGTTAGGGTGCTAGATCCGGCTGCATAGCTAACGTTTTCAGGTAGAGAGTCTTTGACCGCTACATTGTCCTGCTGAGTTTGGCCAGTATTTTTGTACTCGACAATGTAATCAATTTTGTCACCAGGTTCGGCTGTAATGTTTTTTTGCCAGTTGCCAGTTTGGCCTTCAATGTGTTTTCGAACTTGCTTGGCAACCGTAAAATCAGCACTTGTTTCGCCCTGAACCTTAACTCGGAATGTAGCAATACCAGAGTATTTAAAACAGCCAGGAACGTTACCGTCCATTGTCTGATAACCAACCAAAGCGCCAGCGTTAGTAACAATACTATCGGGCAATGCAAAGCCCGTGCTTGGGTTAACGTTATTGTAATAACGTGAAGAGCCCGCAACATAAGCTATGTTAAAGCGCTTGTCGCTTTTTAGAACAACATCATCCCAAACTTGCTTTGGGCTAGCATTGTCGGATGTTACAAAGCCATCAATTTGTGCTTGATTTCCAGTAGTAGTTGGCACATTTGCCATAACCCTGGTATTTGTAGAGACTTTGTTTAGGTCTTCAGCTGCGTTATTGTGAACGTACATACGAACCAAGTATTCTTTGCCTGGGGTTACGTTAATGTCAGTGTGTGACCAGCCACCGGCTGCTGTATTAGCGGCATCTTTTATTAACACAAAGTTGCGTTCGTCACCATAATTCGGGTTATTGGTAATAGAGTTAAATGTAATGTGGTCAGCAGGGTCTTCGATTGTATAAGTTGCGCGGCCTGGGCCGTACGCAAAGCTAGCTAAACCCAGGCCAATGACGCCTATGCTGATTAGTAAAATTGCATATACACGGTGTGGTGCGTATTTGGAAATGTTTCGTATTTGGTCGATATTTATTTTCATGGCTTTTCCTTATTTTACTACATTTATGGTTGAGTTACTGTACCGTTTGCTGGGTTATTTTGTGTTGGTGCGCCTGTTTCAACGGTAGGGGGAGATGTAGGCCTGGCGACTTCAGGAGTTTGTGGCGGGTTGGGTGCAGTATAAGTAGGTCCTGGCTGAGTGGCTGGTTTTTGGTCGCCAGCAGGCACACGGTCGTCATCCATTTTAAGTTGTTCGTTTAGGTTGGTGTTGGCGTTTATATCCTCTTTAGGATTTTTGTCGACATCTTGATCGGTTGTAGTTGGTGTTCCGTCTAGGTCTACCCTAATAGTACTCTCGTCTATGGTCTCGCTCGCATCTGGGTTTGAGACAGATAAAGTAGTGCTGCCTTTTTCACGTAGAGTCTGCACATTCAGGCAGTCACGGGTAGGGTCTTGTTCATTAACTTTAAAGTATACGGTTTCGCCATTACCAAGTTTCTTTTTGTAAATCTCATCACCAAGATCTGGGCGGTAATCAAATTTTCCAGCGTCATACATACGATCATCTATGGCATTTTTAAAATCACCATTGTCGGTACCATGGTTAATAAATTCATATTTATCCATAATCTTTGAAACTTCAGATTTAGAAAGTAATTCACCTTGGCTGCCGCGGTCCCATGAACGCTCCAGAGTATCAACAGCTTTCTCACCCTTGGCTGAATATTCACCGTTCTCACCGTGAACAGGGAACTGACCAGTGTCGCTGTTAACGTCTGCTAGTGAGAAGTTTGCGTCTTTGTTACCGCTTTCACGAACCTCTAACACAGCAGACATCAGGGAAGGGTTGTTCTTTATCTTTGCCAGTACGTGATCGTCCAGTTCAGCCGCTGTTCGTTCGGTACCATCAAACGCGCCTTCGGTAGACATACGATCACGGGTGTGTAGTTCGGTACGGTTGTAGTTTCCGTCCGAGTCTGTATTGCCTGATGTAGATTGCTCAGTATCGATCTTATCTTCAGGATCAATTTTTTGCTCACCAGTTGCTTCAGTAGGGTCTACTTCACCCATAGCGTCAGTTGATCCAGTTTCACTAGTGGCACCAGTACTTCCTGTAGGGCCTAAACCAAAAGCTTCTAGCCCTATGGCATCTACTGCTTCGGTACCAGCAGCTCGTGCAGTCTGAACAAAAAAGAATACTCCAGCCATAGTACCTGCAGCACCTACTGCAGCTATTTGTGCTTTACGAAGAGCTTGTATGGTTTTTGGGTCGTTTTCGTTTACTTTATCGCGAAGGCGCTGTAAGCGTTCGGCGCTTTTAGTAGTTCTATCGTGCATCCAAGATACAAACTTCACATTAAGCATATTAATCTTTTCTTGAATAAATGATGCTGTCTGAGTCTCTGGTTCTACGGCTGGGACAGGCTCGTTTACTAATGTAGCCGCGTCAACACCTTTACTATTAGGATTGAGTTGTGCTTGTATGGCAGCTATTTTAGAATAAAACGACTCTTTAACTTTGGGATTATCACAAGGATAATTTATCTCTGATGCCAGACCTAATTCTAACTCGTGTAACTCTTCCCTCAGTTTACTTAGCTCAGCAGCTTCAAGAGCCGGAGCTTGCTGCTCAGCCGCTTGAGGTGTTTGCAGATTATTGCGAATAAAATCTTGGTTAGCATGAATCGTCTCGAGTTGGTGTTTAGATATCATTTTTCCACCTTTTTGACGACGAAGCTGAGCGCTTTTACTAATATTAATAGGCTCTATATCTGAGATATCCTGAGTTTTCGATTCGAAAATTTTTTTCTTTAGCTCTTCATTACCCATACTCAAGGCGTCTATACGAGAAACACCTAGTTGTTTAGCTTCTTCAATAAGATTTGATCGTGAGTTTAGTGTTTCTTCGCTCATACCCTGGTTCCTTGATTAGAATTTTGTTTTTTGTTTTTTTTGAATAAATTAACTTGTTTTCATACTACATCATAATACCTATTTTGTCAATACTATTGTCAAACTTAGAAAATATTATTGACAAATCATGCTACTGGGGTGATAATGAGCGCAGACTTAAGACCCCCTTAAGTGTGTGGACTTAGATAGTTCCACAGCCGGCGGTTATTCGCTGGTTCTTGCTCATTTCAAAACTGAGGTAAATGCCTATGGCAAGAAGAAATCCAACAAAGGCGAGAGCACTTTCCCCGAAGTCCAAAAAGCGCATCGAGGAGTGCATCATCGAGCTGGCCCTCGTGGAGGGGCTAAACACAGACGGCGGGGCTAAGCACCGCCTCGCAGATGAAGTCAGCCGATTCTCTGCGCTGCCTGACTACAACGTCAGAGTGGCGGTGTGCGCAGAAATTCTCGACAAGATGATCAAGGACGGTCACCTGATGGAGAGGGACGGCAAGTATCGTCCTGCCGAACAAAAAACCTCAGTGCCGATGTCTGGGCGCAACATGGTGGGGTCTCGAACCTCCGCTGTGCGCCCCAACCCCGGCGCTCGAGTCGCCCCGGCCCCCCCGGCTTACGGGTAACTCGAACAAACGTAGCGCAGGCCCCCAGCTCAATGCGAGCAAGGTGGTCTGCGCCACGACCAACCCCT
>JBBTRW010000060.1:10094-11564 GCA_038064995.1 Patescibacteria group bacterium
CCCCTGTTTATTTATTAGTTTTTATCTGTTACAATACATCAACGTTACTAGCCTATGGTCCCATCGTCTAATGGTTAGGACATCAGGTTTTCATCCTGGCAATAGGAGTTCGATTCTCCTTGGGATCACCATGAAAATAGTTCACCTTTATGGTGGACTTTTTTCATCTGCCCTGCTAACTGGTGTGCTAAAATCAAATAATTATGCACAAGCTTTTTCTCGGTATGGGATTGTTACTGTTTTGTATTGTATTTTCTAGCCCAGCGTATGCTTCTGCCAGCGGGCCAGTAATAAAAAGGTTCCAGGCTGGCGGGGCAGCCAGCGGTACGTCGCAGCAAGAGTATATTGAGATATATAACGACAGCCTTCAGGACGTGGATATAACAAATTGGTGTTTGTACTATAATGACTTGTCGCAAGTCAGTTGCTTTAGCCCGCCCGATGCAGGAACAAAGTTATTCTTGTCTGCGAAATCTTTTGTGCTGGTTGTCAGCCCTCAATTGTTAGCAACAAATCCAACTATGACATACGATTTTACTTACAAATCAGGCTTTACAACCAATATACCGGGGACAAACGGTACGCTAAGCCTAGTGGACAGCTTGACGAGCCTAGTAGTAGACAGGCTGGGTTGGGGTAATGGTGTTGGAGAAGGAGTATCTATGTCTGGTAATCTGCCGGGCGGTCAGATATTCGAGCGCATACAAGATACAGGTAACAACAGTATTGATTTTACAGTCAAATCAAGCCCCGCCTTACTGCAGAGCGGGGGAGTATACGAACAAGCAGTACCTATTGATGTCTGTCCAAACACGCTCGCCATAGATTCGGTGGTACCAGTTGGTTATATGCAAGATGCTGACGGCAATTGTTACGAAGATGTTTGTGACAACATAACAGGGCTGCAAAAAGTAGTATCAAGCGGATATTATCGGAGTGGTATCGATTGTCATATTGTGCAGTTAAAAATAAATGAGGTATTGCCAAATGCCAGTGGCTCGGACACCGGCAAAGAATTTATTGAGATATATAATCCTACAAATTACGCGGTAAGCCTTGGTGGTTATCAGCTGCAGCTAGGTCCAAGTTATAGCAAGAATTACCCATTGCCATCTGTCAGTTTGGATAGCGGCGAATATGTTGCATTGTTGGATTCACAAACTGGAATTACCTTACCTAATTCGTCGGCATCTATAAAGCTACTGACGCCCGATGGCCAAACGGTTGATGAAACCGATGTTTATCAAGATCCGGGTGATGATCAGGCTTGGGCTGTTTTTGGCGGTGTATGGCAATATACGAACCAACCAACAAGTGGATTTTTAAACAAAGAGCCTGTAGCCAGCGGTTATGGCTCTGGTACGACTAGCCTAAAGTCGTGTCCGGCGGGCAAATACCGTAATCTAGAGACTAACCGGTGTAGAAATATTAATAGTGGTACTAGTATCCTAAAACCTTGTCGAGCCGACC
>JBBTRW010000061.1:0-5717 GCA_038064995.1 Patescibacteria group bacterium
ATGCCCAAGCGACGAAATTCTTCGGGGTCCAGGGCTTCTTTTAGGTCCATTTTGTTTGTTAGCAATATGACTGGCTTTTTGCTTTTCAGGGCTTTTTTGGCAACTAATCGATCCTGGTCACTAGGATATTTGGTGCTGTCAACAACTACCAATATGACATCCGCGGCTTCCGCGGCTTCGTCAATTTGTTCCTGAATACTGGCTTCGAACTCATCGTCGGGATCTTTTAATCCAGCAGTATCAACCAGCCAGAACTGCCTGTCATCGTATTCGGCCTTGCCTACTACGTTGTCTCGCGTTGTTCCGGCCTCACGAGCAACAATCGCTTGCTGAGAGCGCATAAAGCGGTTGAATAAGCTGCTTTTGCCGACATTGGTTTGCCCGACAATAGCGATGGTTGGTAATTTCTTGCTCATAACTTACCTCTATTGTAACAGATTACCTCTGTTATTACAACACTTTATGAATTTTTTTCAACCTTTTTCCACTCTCGAGGTCGCAGCTCATCTAGTTGAAAGTTTCCGAATTGTATACGGTGAAGTTTAGTCACAGTGTAACCAAGAGCATCAAAGGTGCGACGGATTTGGCGGTTGCGACCTTCGTGCATTGTTATTCTATATCTTGCTGTAGTCTCATTGGTCGTGTCCGTCTTTTCAGCAGATGTTTTTTCTAAACGACTTCGCGCCATGTCCGACAAGAGTCCCGACGTCTGGTCGGGCTTGGGCTGCAGATGTTTAGAAAAAACATCTGCTGAAAGACTAGAGTTCGGTGTTTCAATTTTTTCAACCATAAATTTACTAACGCCGTCTTCTAGCTGGATGCCATGGTCGCTGATCATTTGTTGGTGTAATGGTTGCAGTGGTTTGTCCAGGTTTACTTCATATATTTTGACCTTTGAAAAACTGGGGTGTGTCATTTGGTGGGCGAAGTCACCATCGTTAGTCAGCAAAATTATGCCAGAGCTGTCGCGGTCTAGGCGGCCGACGGTTTTTAGTTGCTGCAAATCTGGTGGCAATAGCGAATAAATTGTTGGGCTATCGCCTTGTTGCTTGCGCGAACAAACATAGCCTACGGGCTTGTTCAAGGCGATGTACTGCGCCGTAGAGCTTTTGTCGATCGTCTTGCCATCAACTGTTATTGCAGCATTAGCATCAGGCTGCTGGCCTAGTACGGCGGTCTTGCTATCCACCTTTACTTTGCCGCTATCGATTAAAGTGTCGGCCTCGCGACGTGAAATTCCTAAAATTCTAGCAATATGTTTATTCAAACGAGTCATATTGTTTTATTATAGCCTATTGCTCTGGTGTAACGACTGGAGTGTCGGCGTGATCTTCTGGTGATGGTGGCATAGGAACTGTTACTTCGGGTGCTGGCGGTGTATACGCAATTGGCGGAACTTCAGGTGCAGCTGGTGGCGTGTCGGCAGGAGCTTCGGGTGTCGGAGTGGGTATTGGTGTTGGGACTGTCGTTGGAGTTTCGTTGCCGGCAATCTCAGACGGTGGGACGGCTGATGATGCGCCGTCAGGCACATTTTCAACGTCTTGAATACTAGATGAAAATTCTTTGTTTATCAGTTCGCTAACATCAACGTTGCTGACGCGTGGATTGTCTTTTAATGGCTGGATAACGCGATCGCCTAGGTTACTGGGCCGTTGACCAGTGAATGGTGCTGTTGGCTCGGGGATGCTTGTTGCTGCTACGTCTGACACTGGTTGGTTTGGTACGGGAGATGGCGGCGGCGGTGCTGTTGGTGCAGCGGCTGCAGCAGCGCCTACAGCTACCGGAGCTGGTGGCCCAGCTGGCACTGGTGTGACTGCGGGTGGTGCTGCCGGAGCGGCACTAGGCTTGTCGGCTAAAACTTGATGGACGGCCTTTACTACGTCTTCAATACCAACTTGTGATTTCACTAGGTACATGTCGGCGCCTAGTTGTTCGCCGCGTTTGCGCTGTTCGTCGCTAGATAATGCGGTCATCATGATGACCTTTATGTCTTTGGTCTCGGTTGTCGAGCGCAAGATGTCTAGCATATCAAAGCCACTGATTTTTGGCATCATAACGTCGCTAACAATCAGGTCTGGGCGGTCTTTTATAGCCATAGCCAGGGCTTCTTCGCCGTCGCCAGCTGAAATAATGTCATAACCTTCGGCAAGTAACCGTACGCCGTATATCTCTCGTAGGCTCTTGTCATCTTCGACAAGCATAATTTTCGTCATATTACCCCCATTTTAAATGTTAGTTTGTAAAAATGCTAGTGCTTTTTTATTTTATTATTGTCTTACAGCATGTCGGCCGGAGTTATCTCTATTTTACGAGTCGCCTCTTCGTGAGATAACCTAGGAAATTCTACAAAGAAAGTGCTGCCTTCTTGGTACAAGCTTTCCAGCCACAAACGTCCGCCCATCGTCTCTACCAGTCTACGACATAAGTACAGTCCCAGTCCAGTGCCGCCGATGTCTCGTGTGTCGGAATTGTCGACACGATAGAATTTTTGGAACAAATGCACCTGGTCTTCTTTTGGAATTCCGATACCGGTGTCGTGCACTGACACTGTAGCATGTGACGTGTCGCCGACTATATCTACAGTAACATTACCCTTTTTGGTGTATTTTACAGCGTTTTCGATTAGGTTACTGACAACTTCGCGCAGGTGGTCGTTGTCGACATCAACATAGTATACCGGGTTTAGCGGGCGTCCAGCTCCGCCGCCTTGCTGCAAGGTCGGCTTGAACATTAATACCAACCCTTTGGCCTTGGCCTGGGCCTCAAAGGTGTATACAATCTCGCCAATAAACGCCACAAGATCAACGACCTTTGGTGTATTCTTTAGACGCCCGTCTTCGACGCGCGAGATATCCAACAGATCCTGGAATAGGTTGCCTAGGTGGGTAATACTAACGTAGGCTTTAGTTAGATAATCGCGGGCTTTTTCATCAATGGCGGACGTGCTAGGGTTTAAAGCTAAACTCAGGTAACCTTCGATAGTTGCTACTGGTGTGCGCATTTCGTGGCTGGCAGTGGAAATAAACTCGGCTTGTTGACGTTCTTCTTCTTTTTCCCTAGTAACGTCACGAAATACGATAATCGCACCGGCGCCGATTTGTCCTACTGGTGATGCAGATACTGAAACCAGCAGTTTTTTACCCGAGCTAGTCTCTAGCTGTAGGTCGCTGGTGGCGATTGGATTGTTTGTACGCAACACCTGCTGTATGGGGTCGGTATTCTCGTTAACTGGCTCGCCGGTTTTGCCCAGTAGTTTTACAACGGAACGGTAATCTAGCTTTAGGGCGTCTTGCTTGCCCCAGCCGATGATTGCCTGGGCTGCCGGGTTGATTAGCTGAATCGTGCCCTGCGAGTCGACAGCTACTACGCCGTCGGCGATAGCGTTAATAACGATTTCAGATTTGTTAGCGACCTGACTTAGCTCGCGCACTAGCTCGCTGTAGGCTTTGTCTTTTGCACGGTCGGGGTGAGATTTGTGGTGCCATATTAACCAGCTGGCCATTATTGGTACTTCGTATGCCAGGATATAGATTAATAGCTGTGACTGCAGGTCAATTGATTGCAGTACAGATATTGCTATCAGTAGGTACAGGTTGACCGCCACAAAGAAGCCAACCAAAACTCGCCAGCCGAACAGGCCAGCAAATACACTGGCCAGTATCCACAATGCTATAAATGGCGAATCTATTGGGTTCGTTAGTACTAGCAAAAAGGCGACATTAGCACACAGGCTCAGGTACACAGCTAGCGTAATTTGGGCCAGTTTTTCGCGTGGTGCAACCATGTATGCAGCCAAGCTGGCTGCTGCGACGATGGCCGAGGTTATTGCGACCGGCAGCGGCACTAAAAAGTCTGCACTGACTATGCTGCCACTAGCAAAATATCCGAACGTAAACAAGGCGACCAGAAATAGCGACACAAAGAATGATATCTCGCAGATGCGACGATACCAAAAAGCCGAAATGGTAAATGTTGACTCGTCCGAGTTTATCCCCCACCCTCCTTTTTTATTGCTAGTGTTTATTATTGCAAAAAGCGTCGAGGTTTACTAGGGTTTTAGGCTTATAGCTTTCTAAGCTCTGCAACTATTGCGACTTCGGCTGCTTGTCTGGCGATTTTTTCTTGTTTTTTTAGTCTGTATCTTTCTACCAGAGTTTCAATTTTTTGATTAAATTCGGTTATACCTCTTTCTTGGGCTTCCTCCCATATCCAGGTAATTAATGCGAGACCCTCTTCGCCTTCAACGCTGAATCTAGATCTATTTTTAAATATATGTCGGCAAGCAAACTCAAAACGCAACCCAGGGTTTGTTATTTTTTTAGCAATATCACTAATCGTGAAGTCGCTTGCGTATGTAGTTTCTGGCGGAAGAGTTTTTTCAAGGAAACGAGCCAAAGTTGTTACGGTGGTTTTGTTTGATCTGCTACTAGGCAATCTATATATTAGTTCGGCTATAACATTAATCGCTCGTTCGTGTTCAGTACGGGGCACGGCCAGGCCTCCTTCTTCTTTATCCGCCGTCTCGAATAGCCATGCCAGTGCGGTATCCTTATATTTTTTTGGTATCCCCTGGTCTTTTAAAAGCTCTACCATTGGATCATAGCCTTCGGCTGGGCGGTGATCGTATTGACTAGGCTCTGTAGCTTTGTATGGGTAATGTGTGAATAGTCTATCGGCTGTTTCCTCGTCAACCATTGGCACCAGTTCTAGAATCGCCGCTTGGTAGTGGTATGCATCGGCCTCGCTGGCTTTGTCTTGCCCGTTTAAATTGTCTAACCAATACAAATAACCCTGAGTTAGCTCTTGAGTTAGCTCTGGCCTGTTAGCGAGGCGTTTACGTATGCAATGTGTACTTTTGCCGTTTATCTCCTCGTGTAGGGAAAGCACTCCTGGTCGATATCGAGAACGAGTAACGGATGCATCGTAGCTATCTGGGGCTGTTAAATATATGATTATTTGCTGTCGAATTGTAGGATTGGTGACTTCCGGGTCTTTCCAAAGCTCATAAACTTCCCTTATATCCCGATCTTTTGCAAAATCTTCAAACATCTCAACGATTCCTGGATCGTTCTCAACACCCAGAGGCTTTGGGTCTATTATTGCTGGCGTTGGCCGTTCTGCCTTTGGTGGTGGCATAAAATGAACTCCTGTGATTGAAGTACATTATACCATTAATTAGCGTGAGTCGTTGCGCCCGAACCCTACGTGTTCCATTTCCATTAGAAATGACCATGAAAAAAGTCCATCACTAGGATGAACTTGTTTCATGGTGATCCCTACGGGAGTCGAACCCGTGTTTTCAGGATGAGAACCTGATGTCCTAACCACTAGACGAAGGGACCTCGTCGGTATCTAATCGACTATAGCAATTAACAGAGGTAATTACAACTCTTTGATAATCTCTAGCAGTTTGCGTGGGGTTATGTCGGCTTTTATCAGATAGGCCTCGACCTTTTGTTGCAAATCTTCGCGAGATTTGTCGTCTTCATCGAAATTGGTCAATATTAGAACCTTTGTGTCGGGTATTAGATTTTTTTCACCGCGCAACTCGCCTATAACTTCGTTGCCCTTTTTTTCAGGTAACATCAGGTCTAGCAATATAAAGTCATAGTGTTTGCTTTTGGCTGCCGCTAGACCGTCGCTGCCGCTAAGAACCCAGTCGACGCTGTAGCCGGCTTGGTTCAGTGCACGAACGTACATTTCGCCGATAAAGCGGT
>JBBTRW010000062.1:0-2234 GCA_038064995.1 Patescibacteria group bacterium
CCAGCTGTGGAATTTGTGGATGACGCGATTCTACTGAACGACTTAGCTGGCTAAGGGCAATCACCGGAACGTCTAGCTCACGGGCAATTAGCTTTAACCCACGTGAGATTTCGCTGACTTCTTGTACGCGGTTATCGCTGTTACCTCGCCCACTGCCCTGCATCAATTGCAAATAGTCAACGATAATCAGACCCAATGGCTGGTTGTGGGCTTCGCGACGAGCCTTGGTGCGCATTTCTAGGACGCTTAGCCCCGGAGTATCGTCGATAAAGATCGGTGCTTCGGCCATTTCACCCATGGCGTCAGACAGTTTTCCAAAATCGCTGTCGGTTAGGTTACCAGTACGAATACTAAAAGCGTCAACTCCACTGGCGTCAGCCAACATACGATCTACCAGCTGGTCTTTGCTCATCTCGAGGCTAAAGAAAAGCACGGTTTTCTTTTGCTGCGAGGCTACGTTATATGCCAGGTTTGAGACAAAGGTCGATTTACCCATGGCAGGTCGGGCGGCCAAAATTAACAGGTCAGATTTTTGCAAACCAGCCGTTTTGGTATCTAGGTCCTTGTAGCCAGTTGGTACACCACGTAAACTGCCCTTGTTGCGGTGTAGCTCTTCGATTCGGTCAAAACTTTCTGCCAGAATAGATTCTAGACTGACCAGGTCTTGCTTTAGGCTGGCGTCGGATACTGAAAACAGATCAGCCTCGGCTTGGCCTAATAATTCTTCGATGCTTTTGTCTTCGTCATAACCCAGCTCGGCCAGTTCGGCGCTGGCTTTTATTAGGCGTCGCCTAACAGCTTTGCCGCGTATCATATCGGCATAAGCAGCTGCGTGGGCGGCGGTTGGAACGTAATTCGTTAGCTCTGTTAAAAATGACGATCCACCAACAGCGTCTAGGTGGTCTTTAGATTGCAAATCATCACTGAGTGTCAGCAGGTCAACTGGTTTATGTTTTTCATACAGTCGCATCATCGATGCAAAAATTGTTTCGTGGCTTTTTTCGTAAAAATCAGCGGGCTTTAGCTTGTCGCTAACGTCAGACAGCACATTGTCGTCAATCAAAACTGCACCGAGCAAACTTTTCTCGGCGTCTAAATTTTGTGGTGGTACCTTCCCGGTGGCGCTATTTTTAGCTTTCGCTGCAGACATTTACTTCTTCTCCTCCACCCATAATAGCAGTAATCGCCGTGACGCTCTTGCCGTCGGTGGGTAACTTGCTTACAGATGTGGAGATAGTGGGGATAAAATCAAGCTTTTTGTGCAAAAAGTCAGTTAGCATTTGCCTATATCGCCCGCTTTCCAACTTTTTTTGATGCAGTTTAAAGCCGAACACTAGGTTCAGCGTTCCCTTTTCATAGTTGACGTTGGCTTTTTGCATAACACCGTATAGCGGCAGGTTTTCGGTGCGTAAATTTTCTAGCAGTTGCGGCCAATCTATGTTTCTTGGTGCATTTTCATCTTGCGACTTGTCAGAAACTTTTTCTTCTGTCTTTTTTATTATCTTTTGTGGGGCTTTTACTGTAATAGTGGGTTCATGAGCCTGCAATGCGACTGTGTTTTTGGCTGGCTTTTCCTCGTCTTTTGGTGGGCTAGCTGCTCGGGCAATAACGGCCAATAGCTTTAGCTGTGGGTCGTGTGATTTTGTAACATCTATCAAATCATCAATCAGGTTAATCAGGTCTGGGTTTTTGGCAATATTAGCCCGCAGTTTAGCTGTCAGCTGATTGACTAATACAACTGGAGAAATGCCATTTTGTTCCAGGCTATCTGTTAGCTCGACGGCTGCGCCCAGGCGGTGATTAGAAATGTGGTCAACCAGCTCGTCAACGCTTTTAATTGGCGCTAGCCCCAGTGTTTCCTCGATCATCTTGGCAGTTATTTTGCCATCGCTCAGGTTGCGCAATTGGTCTAACAGTGATATTCCGTCACGAAAACTACCACCAGCACGTTCGGCTATCAGCTCTATGGCGTCTTTTTCAATATCAATCTTTTCCTTTTTGGCAATTTTGCCCAGGTGATTTGTCATGTTTTCGGCAGCAATTGGTCGAAAGTGAAATCGTTGCGTACGGCTGAGGATTGTGTCGGGCAGTTTGTGTACCTCGGTAGTAGCTAATATAAATACCACGTGTTCTGGTGGTTCTTCGAGGGTTTTGAGGAGTGCATTAAAAGCCGGTTTGGACAGCATATGCACCTCGTCGATGATATAAATCTTTTTGTCGGCAGAAACTGGTGC
>JBBTRW010000063.1:0-5564 GCA_038064995.1 Patescibacteria group bacterium
GATAATTGTCTTGGACGACTGCTCGCAGGACCAAACATCGCAGATTATTCGCAGTTTCGCGCATGATGGGGTGCGTTTTGTAAAAGGTAGCGTGCCTAGCGAGGGATGGTTGGGCAAGAATAATGCATATCGCACGCTAGCCGAGCAAGCCAAGGGCGAATACATAGTATTCATGAGTGTTGATGCCCGCGTACAGCCCGAAAGCATTAAGCAGTTAATTTCGTATATGCGCCTAGAAAAGCTGAGTATGCTATCGGTATTGCCTAGGCGCTTTGATGATTTGAGGGCTAGCGTTATTTTTGCGCCACTGCGTTATTTTTGGCAGCTTGTCACGCCGCTAAAATTTAATACCCCCATGGCAACCAGTTTGTGGGCAATTCGTGCCGATAGCTTGAATGAAATCGGTGGATTAGAGATTGATAAAGATAAGGTGGATATTGAAAATCGGCTGGCTGCAAGGCTGGATAACCTTGAAGAGTATCATTTTTTAATTGCTAATGAGTTGTTGCAGGTTAGTTATGCCAAACAATGGCAATCACAGACAGATACTGCGATTCGTCTTTGGTACCCGATTCTGCAGAAAAGTTACCCTAGGGCGCTTGGTGTAATTTTGGCTCATTTAATTTTGTTTGTCTTGCCACCTATTGTTTTGGTCGGTGGATACATCACAATTGATAACAGCCATGGATATATTGACGCCGCCTGGGTTCTGGCTTTGATAGCATGTCTTTTGTCTGGCTACATTTATATTTCGTATTTTCGAGCCGTCAAACGCGTAAAAACCTCGCTCGACATTTTTGTTGTCTTTATATCTTTCTTTCTAGTACCCGTACTAGCCGCCCAAGAAGCCGTACTGGTTGTAGCCAGTTTTTACCAATACAAAAGAGGTAAAGTCGACTGGAAGGGACGCAACATCTGCTACCCTGTCGCTAAAAGATACTAGCTAGGCTCTGGCGTCGTGTCCAAGTGCTGAGAGTGTTTCAATCATTTCTCCTTGAGACAAGTTTGAGATCTCAATGTTGTTGTGATGAGCGATGACGTAGCCCTGGATTATGTGTTTTAGGCGAATTGCGTCTTTCCGCCAAAAATAATCTATCTTAAAGTGATCAACCGAACTCATGACACGACTAGCAATTGTCAAAGATCCAAAAAATGGGCCTACGCCCGTAGTGACGTTCAGTATGTCCTCTATACGAATACTGATGACTTCCGCTGTCCAAAAAAAGCTGCGTTTTGTAATAGTGACTTTTGTTCTGTCTAGTGAAACTGTATCAGGAAAAAAATCTAATGGGAAAACTGCGGTAGCAGACGCGAGGACTTCAGTTGATCGCTCGACAATTTTTGTGAGCTTCTGCATCTTGTCATTTTTTTCTTGTCTTTTTTGTTCATCAGTTATTATTTGAGCTTTTGACAATAACTGTTCTACGGGAGCGAAAACCTGACTACTCTGTATGAGGCCGCCGATATTCATAAACGCGTTTGTAGCGGATTTGCCAAGCTTTCTGGAAGGTCGCAGTAAAAAACGATATGGTTTAGAAAAAAAATCAACAGGGCGCACCAGTGGAGTGTTCTCACTAACCATCTCGTCATCTTTCACAGCTCGCCCTCCTGTTTAAGATAGTTTAATTGTAGCATAAGATCCAAAAAAATAAAAACTGATTATTTCGGAGAATACGTGAGGGTATTAACGATGTTTGGATTTTATTTATAACCGAAGCGTACCTAATGCCAAATGCACTTGGATGTATTTGTCAAGTTTATCGGTTTTGTTCCGTGAGATGTTGTAAATATTTGTATTGTGTCGCTACTGTTATCGTAATACGAGAATACAGATGCAGCATAACGATCAGTTGAGGTAAGCGATATCTGACCGCCGCAGTAGATTGTGCCTTTTGTGCCAAAACGTGTTGTTAAAAGAGTACTGCCCGACACACCTGGATAGTAGAAACCCCCGGTATAAAAGTATTTTCCCGTTGTTTCGGCATAGCCATTGGTTATGATTGGGACTGTTGATTGGTCTAAAGGATCTTGGATGCTGCTACTCGAACCTATAAGTGCTCTCAGTTGTGAGGTTGTGGTTGAGCCTGTAATCATGCTGGTAGTCACCAGATAATCTGTTCCGCTATTGCTAGCGGGGTACGTTCCATTATCAGCGTAATAGAGTTCTAGCCATTTCATCATAACGCCTGTATCTGCCTTGCGTTTTGCTGATTGTGCTCTTTGTTGAATACCGTTATATGCCACTATAATTAATGAGGCAAGGATTCCAATGATAACGATCACAATCAGAAGCTCAACGATCGTAAAGCCCTGTTTTCGATTCATGTACCGTAGTATAGCATAAGCTCATACGCAACTAACTTCGTTCGTTGCTATCGAGCTCACGATCTTGTGTCTGCTAGCGTATCCGCGATCGTGGTTCCAACATCTTTGCAAGAAAAAAGAGCCTACATAAGGTAGACTCATTTTTCTTGGCAGGGGCACGTGGAATACTAAGGTGTATTCTTGCAGCGTGCTAGAGTAATCCGCGATCGTGGTTCGGCTCGATATTATGGCAGCCTCTTGTGGACGCACCTCGCAACTTTTAATGCCTATAATAGCAATAAATAGGTCTGCGAAAGAGAGTAAAACTCTCCCTCGCAGACCGTGTATAGGTTGAAAATGGCCCTTAAGTCACATGACCCCTTCGAGGCTGGTATCTCAGTGCGACTCCAAACCGACTGGCGTCGGTACTTCGTAGTCTCCCAGCTATGCTGAACATCGAAGGTAACTTCTACAGGTTGTGACAAAAGATTGACTCTAACTTCAGAGTCAAGAATCGAGGGGATCGAACCCTCTGACTTCAACTTGCCCTAAGACAAACGGTCGCGTAGTCGCTTGTAATCACGATTTTATACTACGCAACACTTTTCATGCTGCTGAGCCCCCATCAGCTTCATCCGCCCCTATACGCAGTATATTTTAACAGATTAATTTAATTTTTCAAAATAAAAAAAAGTCACATAGAGTGACTATTAATCTTGGCAGGGGAGACAGGACTTGAACCTGCAACCAACGGTTTTGGAGACCGCTACTCTACCAATTGAGCTACTCCCCTTTATACGGCAATACTGATTATACCAGAACTGATACAAATATTGCTCTGTGACGCTGCAGAAAATGGTATACTATAAAACATATGAAATCGCTAAGTCTATCGAAACCGTTAATATTAATTGTTGTTGGGTTGCCAGGTAGCGGCAAGAGTTTTTTCGCCAGGCAATTTTCAGAAACTTTTAGCGCACCCTCTGTTAGCTATGACCGCTTACGTTTTATTATGTTTCCCGGTCAAGGCTTTACGAAAGACGAACAAAGTACCATAGACCAAGTGGCGAACTTTGAAGTGGACGAGCTGCTAAAGACTAAAAAGACATTTATTGTAGATGGTGGTGGTCTGACAAGAGTTCACAGGCTAGAAATACGAAAAAAAGCGCAAGCAAAGGACTACGATACGTTGCTAGTTTGGGTTCAAACAGATCAAAACACAGCAAAATATCGATCGATGAAAAGGTCTAGCCGTCGCAAGGACGACAAATATAATACTTCTTTGACTGGTCAGCAGTACGAGCAATTAGCGAAACGCTTTAGTCCCCCATCTTCGAACGAAGCCAGTATTGTTATCAGCGGAAAACATACCTACGCGACCCAAGCTCGGATGGTTTTGAAAAAGCTCGTAACGCCGCGCGCTAGTGATACGCAAACTATTGTGAATCACGCAAATCGTTCACCAAACGCCAGTTCACCGCGTCGAAATGTTATTATCAGATAAGGTACATACAAAATATGTCAGATTTTCATGACCAAGTTTTGGGCAAAGTTATTGTGTCGCGTGGACGCTCGTCGAGGTATGTCAGGTTAGGTGTTACGCCAGCTGGAGACATAAAAGTTTCAGCACCACTGTTTACTCCGATGTATTTTATAAAAAATTTAGTTAGAAAATCTCGCTCTGAATTAACTGTGATGGTGCAAAAATATCGCACGAACTATACGCAGGATGAAAAAATTGGTAAATCTCACTCTTTGGTTATTAGCAGTTCCGAGCAGGCCACTGCTGTAAAATATAAAAAGCCTAATATTTTTGTTAATGTTAACGATAATGACGATATTTTAGACAACGAAATTCAGTCTGATATTAGAGAGCTTGTAATAAAGGCGCTGCGTATTGAGGCAAAAGCTTACTTGCCACGTCGGGTCAAGCATATAGCCGATACGTTTGGTTTTGAATACGAAAATCTACGCTTCTCGCACGCTAAAAGTCGCTGGGGCAGCTGCAACAGCGACGGTACAATTAGCCTAAATATCGCATTAATGAAACTATCTTTCGAGCTAATTGACTATGTGATTATTCACGAATTGGCCCACACTCGGTACCTTAACCATAGTAAAGAGTTCTGGGGTTTGGTAAAAAGGTGTGATGCGCACTATGAAACAAATAGAAAAACACTGAAAAATCACTCTCCTCATATATAATAAAGAATAATGAGTGGGCAATCTGTAGAATCTGAAGCCAGTACAACCTATAATCGCAAGGTTAATACGATCATGTTTTGGGTTGCGCGCACTACTCCCCTGCTAGTGGGAGGATATGCTGTTTTTGTGTTGCTTGGCGTCGTAAAGCCGTCGCAGCTTTTTTCTTGGCAAGCATTGATATTGGTATTAGTTGCAATTACGATAGTCGCATTCAACCAACGGAATACCTTTTATCAACCCCTGTCGCAGCAGTTCGCTTTTTATATTGTCGCCCTTACGACTATTGTCTTTGTAATGGGCTTTGAATTGGTAGTTCTTACATGGGGCGTTCTGAGCGTCGCGACATATTTAAATTATGGCATGAAAAGGTACTATCAAAGCTATCTAATACTACTGTTATTTGCATTGATAGATATCGCTCTACAGTGGCCGCTGTATGGTATATATCATATGTACTTTGATGTTATGGTGTTTGCTTTTACGTTTTGGGGAACAACGATTCTAGTCAAGATAGTTGAGGCTCAGACATTAGACCACGAAAGACTGATCAAGACCAGGCGTCGAGAAAGCCTGCAGTATAGCCGTATGCAGGCGTTAATTAACGGGCTAAGCGATGCAATAATTAGCTTTGACAACAAAGGGGTAATCAAACTTTATAACTCGGCTACGCTGAATTTATTGGACACCAACAAGTCATTAACTGGTCAGAATATCGACGATGTAGTGAGACTGTATAACAAGGGTGCCGGCAAGAAAGCTCGTGCTAGTTTGTTTCAGTTAGTCTCGTCCGAGAACAAGCAGCTAGAGACTGAGGATTTCATGCATCGATTTGATGACGGTGAAGAGATACGTTTGAATATTGTCAGTGCACCAATTCGAAATTCTTATGGCAAGAATAGTGCAACAAAGGAAGGCTATATATCAATCTTGCGCGACATAACCAAGGTCAAATCTTTAGAGGAAGAAAGAGATGAGTTTATTAGTGTAATTAGTCACGAGCTAAGAACGCCTATTACGATTACTGAAGGTACGGTTAGTAACATGATGGTCATGGC
>JBBTRW010000064.1:0-3750 GCA_038064995.1 Patescibacteria group bacterium
TGTCGTTTTTTTACCCCATTGGTGGCAGAGTTTATAAAATCTTCTACGCTGTTGTCGTTGACGGTCGTTTTGATTGTTCTCATAAAAACATCGTAGCAAATACAAACATAAGTACTGCTATTTTTTCGCTTTTTTGAGCTTTTTTTTCAAAAGTCGTTTGCGCGTAGCGCTGTGCCAGTTTTTGTGCTTTGCCATAATGTTATTCCTATCTGCTAAGTATTACCTATTATTATAGCACGTTATTGCCCCATAATTACCTGAGTGCTATGATTGAAATGAATAAAGGAGATGGTTATTGCACACGTAGTCGAGCTAAAAAAGGTCACTAAAGCTTTTGGTAAAAAAGTTGCTGTAGACAATGTTAGTATTGCTATCGACAAAGGCGAAATATTTGGATTTTTGGGGCCAAATGGTGCTGGCAAGACGACTACCATCCGATGTTTGATGGATTTTATACGCCCAACCAGCGGCGTGGTGAAATTATTTGGAAAAGAACTGGGCGATTCTGATAAAACATACAAAAATAGAATAGGTTTTTTGTCGGCCGACAGCGTGCTGTACGACAACTGGACCGGCCAAGCACATATTGATTACGTTACAAGAGTACGTGGCATACAACAAAATGCGCATGAGCTGGCGCAGCAATTTGGACTGGATTTAAAAGCAAAAGTCCGCCACCTCTCATCTGGTAACAAGCAAAAATTGGGCGTCATATTAGCTATCATGCACAAACCAGAGCTACTAGTGCTAGATGAACCGACCCGTGGCCTCGACCCTATTTTGCAGCAAGAAATATACGCGATATTAAAAAATTTCAGAAAAAAAGGTGGTGCTGTCATGATGTCTTCGCACAATCTAAGCGAAGTCGAGCAAGTTTGTGACCGCATAGGAATAATCAAAAACGGCAAAATGGTCGCCAGCGAAACTATAAACGGTGTGCGGCAAATGAAAATACATATTGTCAAAGCTACATTTGGCGGAACGTATGACGAGAAGGATTTTAAATTACCAAATGCCGAGATAATAAAAGCTGAAAAACGCGAAATAGAACTGCATGTAAAAGGAAATCTTAATATTCTGTTGCAACGACTATCCCGATATTCCGTCAGCGACCTAGAAATCACCCACGCCAGTTTAGAAGATGTATTCATGAGGTATTACGAATGAACCGCCAACTATTTGCAACCGTATACAAAGAACTGCGCCAACGCCGCTGGGCGATACTGTCGTACTGCTTGATAGCCTTGGCATTTATGTGGATGTACATGTCTATATTCCCTAGTTTTCAAAAAGAATCCGCAAAATTCAATGAACTGTTAGAGGCATATCCAAAAGCCCTGCTAGAGGCATTTAATATAAAGGATCTGCAGATCAGCACTGTTGAAGGTTACATTGCGGCAGAACATTTCAGCTTCGTTTGGCCAATCATGGTAATCCTGCTGATGCTATCGACTGCTGGGCAAGCCATTGCTGGCGAAATCGAACGCGGAACAATGGCTATAATGTTGTCACTGCCAATATCAAGAGTAAAGATATTCTTTTCAAAATACTTGGCAGGGCTTGTAATGCTGGCTGTATTTTGTGTATTTTCGATTTTATCTATTTTCCCACTAGCAAGCCTAATAGGCCTCGATGTAAAAACAGAAAATATTTGGCTAGTAGCATTAGTCAGCTTTTTGTTCGGTTGGGTTATGCTTTCGGCCGGCATGATGGTGTCGAGCTTTGCCAAAGAACGCAGCACAGTCTACTTCACAATCGGCGGAACACTGCTGGTCATGTACGTATTCAACATAGTATCTGGCTTGATAGAGTCTGCCGAGAGATTACAGTATGGATCGATCTTTTACTATTACATGCCTAGCGACGCATTGGTCAAAGGCGAAGTTGATAGCCTGAGTATTATAGTCATGGCTGGCACGGCTATTGTCTGTACAATCATTGGCGCTATCGCCTTTACACGACGCGATATTTCAGTCTAAAAAGTATAAATTATAGATTTGTCTGTGGTTGTGCTTTGACCAAGTTGCCATCACCGCTTTGGGTTAGAACATGGTATTCCCAGTCGCCCCACAAAGCCCAGTCTGGGTTGCCGGTATAGCGAGGGTCGTTTTTGTGGACTATCAAATAATTATATGTACCATTGTCGTCATAGCCATGGCATTTTATGTGGTTCTGTATCCAACCAGTATTCATATATGGGTCATTGCCAAAGTCAGCACGATAGTTGTTTACGTAATCACAAACAGTCAAAGTTGCTTGATCTAGGTCGTCAATGGTCGGTACTGTTTTGTATACTCTGCCATCGCCGAGGTCCCAATAATAATCGCCGTTGTCGTCATACGCATACACTGATGTGTAGTGCCCGTTTACAAAAACACCTGCGTCAGAAATGCCGTTGTTATCTTTGTCGGTACGCCCACCAGTATGACCTGGTACTGTTGTGGCTGCACTCGACGACACGCCGCCCAGAGTCAAGACAAATAACATGCTTAGTATAATTGCGCAAAAGACACCCAATATGTATGATTTATCGTAGTTTCTAATAATTTCTGTCATATATCCCCCTTTATGATTATCTTTTAATAATACCACACGGCCGAATACGCAATTGAGCATAGAAAAAAGCCCTTGCGGGCTTTAGTCTATTTGGTTTTATAACTAGGTTATATCCCCAAACGTTATCTTTCGATAACGGCCACCTCACAGTGACATATTGATAATACACCCATAAAAATATATATGCAAGCTTTTATGATGTAAAAAATATAACAAATAGTGGAAAAGTATACACCACAGCTAATAAAGACTCGTCTGGCTTGTGCAAGGCCAGCGGTTACTGTATATTTAAACATATACGGCTTTAAGGTTTGGGGGTCTAATTGCGGGGTAAATTAAATAAAAAAATGATCTTTGCAAAGATATTGTTTATTGTCAGTTTTTTCGGCATCTTTTTGATACCTGCAACTAATGTACACGCTGCCCCCATAGAGAAGATTGTCTTTGCCTCCAGTCGTGACGGCGACTATGAAATCTATACCATGAACACCGATGGTAGCGGCCAAACTAGCTTGACAAGCAACTCATCGACCGATATCTACCCCAAATGGTCGCCCGATGGTAGCAAGATAGCGTTTTACAGTGCAAGGGATGGCAATAACGAAATATACGTAATGAATGCTGACGGTAGTAACCAAATAAATCTAACGAACGATCCCGGTATCGATCAGACACCTGTCTGGTCGCCCGATGGCACAAAGATAGCATTTTACAGCAACAGAGAGGGAGAATACGATATATTTGTTATGGATGCTGACGGTAGTAACCAGACTAATATCAGTCAAAGCCCTGCTGGCGACGATTTCAGTCCAACTTGGTCGCCCGATGGCACTCAGATAGCATTTAACAGCGTTCGCGACGGCGATTATGAAGTATATAAAATGGATGCTGACGGTAGTGACCAAACTAATTTGACCAACGATCCGGGCGCAACCGATCGCAACCCCAGCTGGTCGCCCGATGGTACAAAGATAGCTTATTATACCAACCGCGATGGTAATAACGAGATATATACTGTTGATACCGATGGTAGTAATTTGACCAATCTAACAAACGATCCCGGTAGCGATGCAGGCCCAAACTGGTCACTAGACGGGAGCAGGCTAGCCTTTGCGAGCTCGAGAGACGGCAGTCTCGAGGTATACACCATGAACGCAGACGGTAGTGACCAAATAAAGCTAACCAATACTTCTG
>JBBTRW010000065.1:0-1674 GCA_038064995.1 Patescibacteria group bacterium
ATTGTTATATTGTTGATAGTTTTTGTGGTTGCGATTATCGGCACTACTAGTGGTCTAGCCGACAATTATAAAGGCCTAGCCTATGCGCAGATTAAAAAACTAGATACTCCGATAAAAGACCTAGAACCTAGCACGGTTTTAAACAACCGCAACATCGATGCGTCACAAAATAAAATTTACGTTAGCAAACAGTCGCAACCTTCGTTAGAAAACACCCTGTTTGTCGGCGGATGGAGTGCTAGCTATGTCAAAGCCGAAAAGCTGCAGATACAGCTGAAATCTCATTACAGCGCCCTAGACGACTATTCATCGCAACTAGACAAATTGATCATTTTTGATGATGAGCTGTCGCTGATTATGCAGCAAGAGTCGACGCTACTTGGCAGAGTAAAGACCGACAGTCCGTCTAATATTCGTACGCTGTCTGGCAGCTATGACGACCTAGCGACTCAGGTAAAAGCGCTAGATGCCCCGTCGCAGTTAACTGATTTGCAAGAAGCCTTAGCCAAGACATACAGCGACAGGTCGGACATATATACACAATGGGCGCTAGCGGTCGAGTCTAAAAACAAGGCAAAAATAAAATCATTACAAGCCAGCATAAAGGCCTTGAAAAATGAGGCCGCAGGTCTTGTAACTGACAAAAATTACATAGCGTTGTTTATGCCAATATACCAAAATTTACTGCAGGTTCAAAAAACTCTCGAATCTGAACTGTCAAACTGATATACTAACTAGCAGTGTATGAGTGATTCTGTAGAAAAAATCCAAGATAAATTGATTCAATCAATTGCCAAATCTACTACACCTCGCGAGGTGTTGAAATCACGTGAACTAAAAAATCTGTATCAACAGTTGCCAAAACTACCCGCGGGCGAACGAGCCGCATATGGCCAAAAAATCAACGCCCTGAAACAAAAGTTAGAAAAGGCTGTATCCGACAGAGAAGAAGTCTTGGCTGCAGAAGACCAAGAGCCTATTGATGTAACTGCGCCGTTTGATATTAATGCGCCTTTGCCCGAGCTGCTGCCAGCAAGTGACGGAACCATACATCCCCTAAATACCGAACTAGCCCGCATGATTGATATTTTTACCCGCATGGGATTCGAGGCCGTAGAATCTCGTCAGTTAGACGATGATTACCATATGTTTACTAGCCTAAACTTTCCGGAAAATCACCCCGCCCGCGATGGGTATGACACTTTTCGCACGTCCGAGGGCCTGGTTCCGCCAGCCCATACTAGTACCATGCAAAACCGCATACTAAAAGCCGGCAAAAAAGATCTAGAAAACGGCGGACAAATAGCCGCGATTAGTTACGGCCGAGTTTTCCGTAACGAAGACGTTGATGCTACGCATGAACATACTTTTTACCAGGTAGAAGGCGTATTCGTCAGCAGTGACGCTAACCTAAGCCAAATGCTAGGAACGCTGCGAAGCTTTTTTGAAACCTATTATGGCCAAAAGCTAAAGATCAAAACTCAGCCGGCGTACTTTCCATTTGTCGAACCCGGTCTAGAATTTGCCATAGAAAAACCAGCGGCACTAGGCGGTAAGCCTGGCGAGTGGCTAGAGATGTTAGGTTGCGGCATGATACATCCAAATGTACTGAAAGAGGCCGGAATTGATCCGAAAAAATATTCCGGCCTGGCCTTCGGCTGGGGCATCGAGCGA
>JBBTRW010000065.1:1684-27732 GCA_038064995.1 Patescibacteria group bacterium
TCGTGGTTGTGCCTGGGGCGGTGGTGTCGAACGACTAGTCATGCTCAAATACGGCATCGAAGATCTGCGCCATTTCGAATCTGGTAAATTATCTTTCTTAAGGAAGTTCGTATGAGTAAAATCATTATAGTGGATGACAAGAATAATTATATAGGGGTGAAGAGTCAGAGCGATATAGACTACGAAAAAGATATTTATCAATCCTCTGCGCTATGGGTTGTTAATACTCAGGGAGAAGCATTAGTAGCGCAAAGAAAATTAACAAAAGACAAAGATCCTGGTAAGTGGGGTCCCTCGGTAGCAGGTACCGTAGATGAGGGCGAAGACTATGATATTAATGTGTACAAAGAGGCTGAGGAAGAAATCGGTCTGACTGGCTACAAATTTCAAAAAGGCGGCATGGAAAGACTATACGCACCTAGGAGTCAGTTTGTGCAATGGTATAAGGTTTTAGTGGATGAACCGTTAGAGTACTTTACTGCGCAGGAGGAAGAGGTTGAACAGCTGCAGTGGATCGATATTAGTGATTTGCATAAAGATGTAGAGCAGAATCCCGATAAGTATGTTCCAAGTATGGGCGTGGCTCTAGATTATCTCGGAGAGAACCCGCTATGATAATTTCACTAAATTGGTTAAAGCAATATGTCGATATCAAGCTACCGGTTGATGAGCTTGCGACCTTGATTGGTGCGCGGCTGGTCGAGATCGAAGAAATAATAGATCTAGGTAAAAAATACCAAGGGATCAAGGTGGTCAATGTCGTTTCGGTTGAAAAACATCCGAATGCAGATAGTCTGCATATCTGCTTGGTAGATGATGGTAAAAAAACAAAAGGTCTTGATCGCAACAAAGATGGATTGGTGCAGATTGTTTGTGGAGCACCAAACGTTCGTAAAGGTTTGGTCACAGCGTGGCTACCACCTGGCAGTACTGTTCCAGCTAGTTTTAACGATGACGAACCGTTTGTCGTAGGATCGCGTGAGCTGCGAGGAGTTGTCAGTAACGGCATGTTAGCCAGCGCCGCCGAGCTAGATTTTGGCGATAACCATGATGGGTTACTAGAGATCGATGTAAAGGCCAAGCCGGGTGACGATTTTGCAGATGTATATCAGCTAAATGATTATTTATTAGATATCGAAAACAAATCGCTGACTCACCGCCCAGATTGCTTTGGGGTTATTGGCTTTGCCAGGGAAGTTGCTGCTATTACCGGCAAGCAATTCAAAACTCCGGCCTGGTTGATAAATACGAAAACTGACATTGCCCGCACACCATCCAGCGCGACCCCGCTAAAAGTCACGATAAAAAACCCTGAACTTTCTTCACGTTACCAAGCGGTTGTTTTGGGTGAAGCAAAGCCAACAGCCCTCTCGCCAGTAGAAGTTCAAACATGGCTAGCAAGGGTCGGCATAAAGCCAATTAACGCAGTTGTCGATGTCACAAATTACCTTATGGTATTAACTGGTCAGCCCCTTCATGCATTTGATTACGACAAATTTACCAAATTAAACGGCGGCAAGGCCGAGGTAGTTGTGCGTGCGGGCAAAAAGGGCGAAAAGCTAAAGTTGCTAGATGGTAGAGACATCGTACTGGCCGAGGATGACATAGTGATCGCCAGTGGCACTACGCCAGTTGCGCTGGCTGGCGCAATGGGAGGCAGCTCGACAGCAATAGACGACAGCACTCAGAACGTTTTGCTAGAAAGTGCTAGCTTTAATTTGTACAACTTGCGAGGCACGCAAATGCGACACGGAATATTCACCGATGCTATTACTAGGTTTACAAAAGGCCAATCACCTCAGCAAACAGCGCCAGTACTTTCGCAGGCTGCCAAAATGCTGGGTGAAATGACTGATGCACAAGTTTCTAGCTCTGTAGTTGAGGAATATCCCGTAAAACAAAAAGCAGTTTCTGTCAGCACGTCTGTTGATGACATAAACGACATATTGGGATCAAGCTTTACCAAGGAAAAAATAATTGCCGGCTTTAAGGCTGCAGAATTTGTCGTCAGCGCAAAAGGCAATCAGCTCAGCGTGTCTGTGCCATATTGGCGGGCTGATATTAATATCGCCGAGGACATTGTCGAGGAAGTCGGGCGTATCAACGGTTACGACAACATCACGCCAAGCTTGCCGACTAGGTCGTTTAAGGCCACACAGCAAACAGACTTAGAGGCCTTAAAACAAAAATTACGATCGGTCTTAGCGCGAGCCGGCGCAAATGATATTTTGACCTATAGCTTCGTGCATGGTGATTTACTAACCGCTGTCGGCCAAAAAACTACTAATTCATTCGCTATCACAAATGCCATCAGCCCGAAATTGCAATACTATCGCCAAACGCTAACGCCTAGCTTGCTAGAACTAGTTCACCCTAACATCAAGGCGGGTGACGGCGAGTTTATTTTGTATGAAATAAACAGGACTCACAACAAAGTGCACGGAAAAGACAAAGAAGGTTTACCGGGAGAGCTAGAAATGACGGCACTAGTTTACGCCAACAAGAAATCTGCCAGCACATCATCTGGCGGGTCGCCATATTATAAGGTTCGGCGACACCTTGACTTTGTGGCCCAGCAACTAGGCTTGGATTTTCAATACATGCCCATAGATAAAAAGCCAGATTATCCAGTGACTTCGCCATTTGATTGGCAACGCAGTGCATATATTACCGAGAAAAAGTCTGGTGTTTTCATTGGTATAGTTGGTGAATATCGCCAACAGGTTAAAAAGAACTTGAAGCTACCGCAAAACATAGCTGGGTGCGAGCTGGGGACAGAGGATATCCTAAAGGCAGTGCAGACAAGTAGCTCGTCAAGCTACAAGCCTATTAGCAAATACCCCGGAACTTCACAAGATATCACGTTGCAGGTTAGTAAAAAAACAACTTTTGCCGAGGTTCAAGGGCTAATCGAGCAAGCACTGCAAAATGTCGATCTGGAATGGTCCGTAAATCCCGTTGGCGTATATCAGCCAGAAAAAGGTACTATGAAAAACATTACATTTCACATAAAGCTAACTGACCATAAAAAGACTATTACTCGCGACAAAGCCAACCTGGCGATAGCCAATATTGGCACGGCGCTGGCAAAGAAAATTGACGCAAAAGTAATCTGATATAATACCTAGAATAAAGAGAGGCAGAAAATGGAAAAATCATCAACTAGCAAAGCACAAAAAATTGGAATTTGGTTTATCATCGTCGCGATGACAGTAGGCTCGATTGGCGCGTATTTTATAGTTATCGTAGACACCGAAAACCAAAAGCGCGACGCAGCCCAGCAAACCAAAATACAAGAGCAAATAAAGAAACAGCAAGAGCAGGAGGATAAAAAAGTGAAAGAGCCATTAGACGGGTACAGTGCAGAACCTTTCGACAAAGCTAGCGTTAGCAAGCTAGTAATAAAAGACATAAAAGTCGGTGAAGGCAAAACAGCATCAAAAACATCAACTGTAAAAGTTAATTACTTCGGTTGGACTGCAGACGGCAAAATATTTGATTCATCTAAAAAAGACGGAACACTAAGCCCAGTCGAGTTTCCTCTAAACCAAGTTATTCTAGGTTGGACTGAGGGTTTGGACGGCGTTAAAGCTGGCGGTGTACGCAAGCTAACAATACCCGCCGATAAAGCCTATGGTGACAACCCGCAAGCGGGTGCGCCAGCCGGCCCTATAGCATTTGTTGTTCAGGTAATCTCTGTAAAATAGTACAAAACTACAACATATAGCGTATTGACCCAACATGCTAACGCTATATATAATAGTTAGCAAAGAATAACAAAAACAGACATAGGAGGGAAAATGTCGAAAAATATCACGGTTTATACTACTAGCGCTTGTGCATACTGCTTGATGGTAAAGAAATATCTCGAAAGCAGAGGTGAAGATTACAAGACGATCAACCTCGATGAACAGCCAGACCAACGTGAAACTCTGCGTCAAATTAGCGGTGTTCAGACAGTCCCAGTTACAGTTATCGAAAATGAATCTTCTGAGCCAATCGTCACTGTTGGCTGGAACCCAGGTAAAATTTCACAGGCACTGAGCGCCTAATGTCGGAAAACGACATAAAGTCGCTTGTAATAGTAGGTGCTGGCCCCAGTGCTTTGGCGGCGGCTGTTTATACATGTCGTGAAGACATAGACACTCTTTTGCTAGAAAAAGGCGTTATTGGCGGATTGGCAGCAATTACCGACAAGGTCGATAACTATCCCGGATTTGCCGATGGTATCGAAGGCCTAAAACTGGCCGAGCAATTGCAAGCCCAGGCCGAAAGATTCGGCGCCAAGATAGATTTTGGAGAAGTCCAAAATATCGAAGACAAGGGCGACTACAAACTGATAAAAACTGACACTGGTGAGCTAAAAGCCAAAGCAGTGCTGATTGCAACCGGTAGCGACTATAAAAAAATTGGTGTCCCGGGCGAAGCAGAATTTTTCGGACGAGGCGTACACTATTGTGCCACATGCGACGGCGCATTTTATCGTGACAAAAAGCTGGTCGTGATAGGTGGTGGTAACTCTGCCGTGCAAGAAGCTCTGTTTTTGACCAGATTTACGACTCATATCGACCTGCTAGTTCGATCAACCGTCAAAGCCAGCGAAATTTTACAGCACGATCTAGAAAAAGCCGCAAATGAAGGCAAAATAACAGTACATTTAAATACTGCAACCGACGAAATAGTCGCTACTGACGGATCGAATGTTGATAAAGTACTGGTTACAAAAGACGGTGAAAAGATCGAGATTGAAACTGATGGAGTGTTCGTATTTGTCGGGTTGCTACCAAATACTCAGTTTCTAGCTGATTCAAAGATCGAGCTAGACGAACAAGGTTTTATAAAGACAGATAGCAAGCTGCAGACAGCAATTCCTGGTGTTTTTGCCAGTGGCGATGTCCGCAGCGGCGCAACCATGCAAATAGCCAGTGCAGTTGGCGAAGGCGCAACCGCCGCCCTTAATATTCGTGAATATTTAGAAAGCAAACACCCCGCCTGATACCCGGAGGCACCAGGGAGGTGTCTGCGACGGGTGGCGGGGTTTATATCGAAAGTAAAGCATTGAGCCAGATTCCTCCGACGGCGCACATGAAAACTCCTCCTGCGAAGAGTCCTGCAGAGCCAGAGAGTGAAACCTTGAACCTTTTGCGCCAAACGGTCGCTAGACTTAGTGCCACGATTCCGAGTGCGACAATACCTCCGAACAAAATATACAAGTACACCACAACTCCTTAGATTGAAGAATACTGTTATATATATTCTAACAAAAAATAGTTATTTTGTCAAACTCTCAATGTCAGTTTTAAAGAACTCCTCAAGCTGCGAGATGACATGTTTGTCTTTTGTTTCCAGCTCAACTTCGCGTGTGCCAAATCTTACGCCAGTATAGCTAAAGTTGTGACTACCTGTCAGTGCAACTTTTGAGCCACTTTCCATCGTGAATACGATAAACTTTGCGTGTAGGTATGTTGGCTTTTTGTATTTGGATTTTAGGCCAGTTGTCAGTCGTGAAAATCGCAACATCAATTTCGTCCATCGGTGAGTATTTTTAGGTTGGTTGTAATAAATTACAGCTTTTTTGCTGCGCAATATCTTTGCCAGCTTGCCAGTTGGGCAGTACTGAGATACGAACAGGATTGATTTTGATTGTTTGGCTAGTTCTACTGCGCGTTCATAAATCATCGACTCATTTTTTTCGCCACTATCAATTAGTAGCGTGCCGTAGCCAAGTTGTTTGTAAAAACCTGAATAATTTGCCGGGGCGCGGTCAGTTTGCACAATCTTTTGATGCTCGCTAGCTAGTAGATCAGCTAGTTTGCTGTCTTTCACCTTGAACATGTAATCTGTATTTCTGGCGCCCCTTCCATATAGGTTGACTCCACCAAAACAATACAGAGTGTCATCCACGACTGTCCATTTAACGTGCGTGACGCCGGCAAACGGATTAATGAGGTGATTGCCACCCAGCCAGCGAAAGCTAACACCATTTTTTTTCAGCGTTTTGGATAGTTTTTTTGCTTCACGGCTATATTTTGCCCATCTTTTAAATGGGTTAAAGTAGCCACCAAACTCACTAAAGGTGAAGGTGTCGGCAGCAACACTGACATCGACACCATTTTTGGACGCAACTATTAGGCTATCGATGAACTGGGCAGTCTCACGCTCTTTCGAAATACACAAGGTCATCACAATAACACGCTTTTTGCTGCGTGCAATGGCCTTTGACGCGTCGGCTATGTATTCTGATGTTGTCAGTAGTTTCATGGTAAAATTGTACTAATAACGATTATAACTTAAACGGAGAAATACTCAGATGGCAGACTTTAACAAAATACTTGACGCAGGCGATGTCGAGACCGGTATCATAAACACAGTTGTTGAAATTCCAAAATGGTCAACACTAAAAATCGAGTGGCATCGCGATCTAGGCATATTCGAGCTAGACCGCGTCGAGCCAAGTATTTTTGCAAAGCCAGTTAATTACGGATTTATACCACAGACATTGGACGAAGATGGTGACGAACTAGACACTTTGATAATTACCAACGACCCAATTCCAACGGGTGTGTATTTGAAAGCGCGTGTAATTGGCGTTATGCATTTTGTTGATGACAACGAGGTAGACGACAAGATTATCGTAGTGCCTGCCGATGATCGTAACACTGGCGACGAAATAAGGTCAATTGAAGATATTCACCAACAGTGGAAGCAAAAAATCGAACATCACTTCAACCACTACAAAGACCTTAAAAAACCTGGCAGCACAAAAGTTCAAGGTTGGGGCGACGCAAACGAAGCCAGGGAGGTTATCAAGACTTCGATCGAGCGTTGGAAGAGCCAGGCTTAAGGCCTCTTTTAGCCTTTCGAACCGCTTTGTCGCGAATAATAGCACTGGCGTTTGTGATTGTCTCTATAATTCCCAATTGTTTTAACTGAGCACGCAATTTGTTTCGGGCGTGAACTGTTGTCACTAGGTCCATCCAGGCTTGTTTAGGTGTCGATAGTTTGCGGGTTACGACTTCTACAACATCGCCATTATGCAGCTTTCTATCAAACGGCACTATATTGCCATTTACCCGAAAGCTATAGGCGTGCTTGCCGATGTCGCTGTGAACCAAATAGGCAAAATCTAATGGCAGAGCGTCTTGCGGCAGGTTATAAATATCGCCTTTTGGCGAATATACAAATATTCGTTGGTCAAACAAATCTACCTTCAGCTCATCAAACGCAACTTCGTCACCCTCGCTCAGTTTGTCAGCGACCTCTTGCATTTGTGAGATCCACTGCAACTGTGCCGGCAGAGTAGACGTGCCTCGTTTTTTACGGTAATCTTTTGCTTGCTTTTGTTCGTGATAATGAAAACTGGCGGCCAAACCGCGTTCGGCGTATTCATGCATTTGCCGTGTTCTGACCTGAAATTCAACAACCTGTTTTGTGGGCGTAATGACGGTAGTATGCAGGCTTTGATAGCCATTCGGCTTTGGTGCGGCAATGTAATCTTTGATACGGCCCAGCATAGGTTGGTACATGCTGTGCAGTAGCCCTAGTACTTTGTAACATGTGTTCTGGTCATCGACGATAATTCGCAGAGCGATCAGGTCGTAAATATCGTCTATATTATCGTCAGCTTTTTCCAATTTACGTTTCAGGCTGTAGATGCTTTTTACCCGTCCGTCCATTTCATGCTTGATACCCTGTTTAGTCAGCTCTTCGGAAAATTCTTTACGAACAATCGCTAACTTGCGATGAGATTTACCCAGGCGGTCTTTCATAATTTTGCGCAAACGTTTAAATTCGCGCGGTTCTAAAAAGCTAAAAGCTAGCTCTTCCATCTGCATGCGCAGGCGTCCCATACCTAGGCGATCAGCCATTGGCGCGAAAACTTCCAGGCTTTCACGAGCGATCTTTAATTGCTTGTCACGGGGCATGTGCTCTAGTGTTTGCAAATTATGCAGACGATCAGCCAGTTTGATAATAATGACGCGGATATCTTGACCAATCGCGATTAGCAGCTTTGACAGGTTGTCGCGCGTGCCTGGCAAATAACTGCCAATATCGCGCATACCGGCCCTGGCCTGACCAACTTTTGTCACGCCATCAACCAAAAAGGCAACATCGTGCCCAAAAGCAGTTTCAATCTTTGCCAGGGTTAGCTCGGTGTCTTCAACTGTGTCGTGCAGCACCCCCGCGATAACTGTATCAATATCCATTCCCCAATCTATCAAAGTATCAGCAACATGCAGTGGGTGAATAATATAATCCTCACCACTGAGGCGTTTTTGTTCTTTGTGGGCTTCGGTGGCAGTATCGATAGCAAGATCTAGCTCTAATACTTCGTTCTCGCTATAGTGGGGCTCGGCGTTTTTTAGGATATCTCGCTTCTTCATAGTTCAATTATACGCCAGATACCTACATAGAACGAATATAATCCATCACTCTTTTTTGACCCGATCGAGTCAAAAAAGAGTGAGCTACTAAATCTGTCATCTCAATTCACGTGCATGAAAAAAGAGCGGATGTTGCGGGGCCGAAGCCCCGCTTACCGCTCTTGTGTTGGTCAGGCTCTGGAAAAAAGTCCGAGCTGTACCAGTTGTGTGTATGTGGCAGGTCCCGCAAGCTCTTCCTCCCACAGGACTCCTTCGCCGCTGGGGGTGATCCACCAACTCTCGGAGTTCAACATAACCGCGAGGTAGATGCACTGCATGTTTGCCGGGGTTTCGAAGCGGTGCGGGAACTTGAGCACGAAACTTTCGAGCTGGCCATCGCCGCTGAGAGTCCAATGCGATGGCGCTCCAACAACTTCGCCAATAACGGGGAATGCAACTTTTATGCGTGCCTGCTCTGCGCTTTGGCCGCCAACCATGATCTCACGCCCAATAACGAACATTTCTCGCTGGTCGAATTCAACCCTTTTTTTACTTGCAGTGGACATAGTCCACTCCTTTCTTAAAGCAATCGTGATAAAAAATAACTGCTAAGAACTTGTACTATATTAGTACAAATATAATCAATTGTCAAGTATTGGAATAGCTATGTATATGATACAATATTTGTAAATAATACTAATGCTTATAGGAGTGGGAACTTGGCGAAAACAAAAGTAGCAATTAATGGTTTTGGCAGGATCGGGCGCAATGCTTTTAAAATTGCCTTTGACCGCACAGATATCGAAATCGTTGCTATAAATGACCTGACAGATAACAAGACTTTGGCGCATCTGTTAAAACATGACAGCTCGTATGGAACATATGAACACGAGGTTAGTTTTAATGACGACGGAATAACCGTTAACGGACAAAGCATCAAAATTTTAGCCGAAAAAGAACCAAGCGCATTGCCATGGTCTGATCTTGGCGTTGATGTTGTGATCGAATGTACCGGATTTTTCGTAAAACCAGAGCTGGCGCGAGCTCATATTGACGGCGCAGGCGCCAAAAAAGTAATTATCTCGGCTCCTGCAAAGGGTGACGGAGCAGATACGATAGTGCTTGGTGTAAACGAGGACAAAATCGCCACGTCAACTGATGTCGTGAGTAACGCTAGTTGTACAACCAACTGCATAACTCCTGTAATGGCCGTACTTGAAAACAACTTCGGTATAGATAAGGCTATGATGACGACTGTGCATAGCTATACTGCCTCGCAAAAATTGCAAGATGCTCCAGCTAAAGATTTACGTGAAGCCAGGGCTGCAGCAGAAAACATCGTACCTACAACTACTGGCGCTAGTATCGCAGCTGGATTGGCTCTACCAGCTATCCAGGGCAAATTCGGCGGCATGAGTGTACGCGTACCAACTCCAGTGGTAAGCATGAGTGACTTTGTAGTACTTATAAAACGTGATACAACTGTAGATGAAATTAAAGAAGTCTTTCGTAGTGCTGCAAGGCAGCCATTTTATCAAGGCATATTAGCAGTAACAGAAGAAGAGCTTGTTTCAAGCGACTTTAAGGGAAATTCACACAGTGCAATTGTCGATCTCAACCTTACAAATGTCATAGGTGGCAACCTCATAAAAGTAGTTGCCTGGTATGACAATGAATGGGGCTACAGTAACAGATTGGTCGAGCTAACAGCCGACATCGGTCGAACGTTGCAGAGTTAAGCCAAAACGCTTATACTAAAAGGCAGATTATGAAGATATATTTAGGCAGTGACCACAACGGCTTTCATCTTAAAGAAGATGTTTTTGCGTATTTAGCAAAGCATGGATACGATACTGAAGACGTTGGCGATGAAGTGCTAGATAAAGAAGACGACTTTCCGCAGTTTGCGGCTAAAGCTGCTATAAAAGTTATCGGCAGTGAAGACAAAGACCCGCGTGCAATATTGTTATGTGGCGGTGCGCAAGGTATGGGAATGGCTGCAAATAGATTCGACGGTATTCGTGCCAGTGTTGTCTGGGACGCAACCGAGGCCAAGATGACACGTAACGACAACGACAGCAATATCCTTTGCCTGCCTGCTAGAGCGCTAGACGATGACCCCGAGCAATGGAAAAACATAATTGATACGTGGCTAACGACACCTTTTGCAAATGCCGAGCGATACCGTCGACGTAATCATCAATTGGATAATTTGCGATGAGTATAGTAGTTCCGGCGATCACCGAGCAAAACGTCGAGGATGTTAACGCCGAGTGGTTGAAAGTGCAGTCTTTTGCCAGCCGTGTGCACCTAGATTTAATGGACGGCCAATTTGCACCTGGTACGCCGATTCCAATCAGCAGTTTGTCATGGTCGGAAGGTTGGGATGTTGATATGCACCTGATGTATCAACAGCCAATGGAGCAATTGGCAGCGCTGACTGCAATGAATCCAAAGCCAAGCCTGGTTGTTTTTCATGCCGAGGCCGAAGGTGATTTATCGGCGTTTGTCAAAGGCCTAAAAGACGCTGACATAAAAGCGGGGCTTGCGTTAATGCGATCTACTGTACCCAGCGACAAAGCCGACCTGATATCTGCTGTTGATCACGTATTGATATTCAGTGGTGATCTAGGCAAGCACGGTGGCAAGGCGAATATGCTGCAGCTAGAAAAAGTACAACTGATTCATAAGATTAATGAAGAAGTCGAGATAGGCTGGGACGGTGGCGCCAACGTCGACAATGCCTATACATTAGCACTAGGTGGCATAGATGTAATTAATGTTGGTCATGCCCTTGCAGATGTACAGGATCCCGAGGAAGTATACCGAAAATTCGATTTTGAAATACATCGCAAAGACATGCTAAAGAAAAAAGAAGAGAAAGAGGCATAGGTTGGTCATGGGTGGTAAATTAACTACAAAACAGTTAGAAGAAAAGGCCGAAGTAATTCGCGAAGATATTATTACCATGCTTGAAGCCGCTGGCTCTGGCCATAGCGCTGGCCCATTGGGGCTTGCCGACATATTTGCGGCACTTTATTTCGATATTTTAAATATCGACCCCAGCAATCCTACATGGGAAGAGCGAGACATGCTGTTGCTGTCGAACGGACACTGTGTGCCAGTGCAATATGCTGCCATGGCCGAAGCTGGCTTTTTCGAGCGTGACGAGCTGCTGACTTTGCGCAAGCTAGGCTCTCGTTTGCAAGGTCATCCAGAACGCGAAAAATTGCCTGGGCTAGAAACAACCTCTGGTCCGTTGGGTTCCGGGCTTTCCCAGGCTGCCGGCATGGCATATGTCATTGAAAAAATAGACAAAATAAAGAACAGGTGGGTTTACGTCGTCATGGGCGACGGTGAGCTAGACGAAGGCAATATTTGGGAAGCCGCAATGTTTGCTGGCAAATACAAGCTACATAATCTAGTTGGTATTATCGATCGCAACAACATTCAAATTGATGGTCCGACAGAATCTGTTATGCCGCTCGAAGATTTAAAAGGAAAATGGGAATCATTTGGCTGGCACGTACAAGAAATTGATGGCAATAATATAGAGAGTATCATAGACGGGGTAGCAATGGCTCGGTCGGTTACGAACAGACCTAGTGTGATTATTGCGCATACTGTTCCAGGCAAAGGTGTTGATTTTATGGAGTATGACTATACTTGGCACGGTAAACCGCCGAATCACGAACAGGCCAAAAAGGCTTTGCAGAAACTACGCAGTCTAAATGGCAAAATTACAGGAGAACACGAATGAGCAGCTATGCAATTAATCCCAAAATATACGACCAAGATGTCGAGCAAGAGCCAATCCGTACTGGGTTCGGACGTGGTTTAAAGGCTGCGGGTGAGCAAGACGAACGGGTCGTCGCCTTGTGTGCTGATTTGACGGACAGTACTCAGATGAATCATTTTCGTGACGCTTTTCCGGAAAGATTCATTGAAATAGGCGTAGCCGAACAAAATCTAGTAACTGTTGCCAGTGGCATGGCTGCAATGGGCAAAATTCCGTTCACCAGCAGCTACGCTGCCTTTAGCCCGGGTCGCAACTGGGAGCAAATTCGAACTACGATCTGTCTAAATAACCAGCCAGTCCGAGTCGTTGGTTCGCACGCTGGTGTCAGCGTAGGCCCAGACGGCGCCACGCACCAAATGCTCGAAGACATTGCATTGATGCGCGTTTTACCAAACATGGTTGTTGTAGCACCTGGCGATTCTATAGAAGCCGAAAAAGCCACCATTGCCTTAGCGGGCGATAGCCGACCGGCATATTTACGCTTGGCGCGCGAGAAAACACCGATATTTAGCACTAACGAATCACCATTTGAAATTGGCAAAGCCTATGTTTTACGCGATGGCCGCGACATTACATTAATGGGAACGGGCACCATGACATATCAGTTGTTGCAAGCAGCCAATGTGCTGTCTCAAGAAGGTATAGAGGCCGAGGTGCTGCATGTTCCAACCATCAAACCCCTGGATGAGGCGGCAATTTTAACATCCCTACGAAAAACAGGCAGGGCCTTAACTGCAGAGGAAGCTCAGAAATCAGGAGGATTTGGCAGTGCTGTCGCAGAGCTTTTGAGTGCGAAGCTACCAATGCCGCTGAAGCGTGTGGGTGTAAAAGACAGATTTGGCGAAAGTGGTGACCCAGCCGAGCTACTAAGAAAGTTCGAGCTCACTAGCGATAATATAGTCTACAAAGCCCGCACGTTTGTGCATTCAATACCACAGTACAAACAAGGCTTCTAAAAATCACAAAAGCAGATATCTCACATTAAAACTGTTAAGGGTTGAACCTTTAAAAATTTTTTTAGCGAATTGTGGTATTTTTTATTAGTAGTTAAAGCATAAACATAAATGGTATAATAAATGTAAATAACGAACTATTAATGGGGGGCGTATGTCACTAAGTATTAAAGAAATTAGAGACAACTGTATTCGTGCTAGGCATTTGATGCAGCGTTCGCGCCAGCAAAAATTTGCAGTTGGTGCGTTTAATGTTGATAACCAAGAAACCTTGATCGCTGTTGCACGTGCTGCGCAAAAGCTCAATGCGCCTCTAATGGTTGAGTTAAGTGATGGTGAAGTAAAGGCGCTCGGTTTAGACAATGTCCGTGATATGGTCGACAATTATCGAGCTGAATTTGGGATCGAGATGTATATCAACCTCGACCACGCCCCGACCGTTGAGGCTGCAAAAAGGGGTATTGATGCTGGGTTCGAGTTTATTCACATAGATATATCGCAAGCTAATCACAGTGCGACTGATCAAGAAATTATAGATGCAACCAAAGAGGTGGTCGAGTATGCCAAGTTTACGGGCGCTTTGGTTGAAAGCGAGCCGCACTATTTTGGCGGTAGCTCGAACGTACACGAGGAAGAAATTGACTATGAAGAAATTAAGAAAACCTTTTCAACTCCCGAAGGCACGAAGTCTTTCGTTGAGGCGACCGGTATAGATACATATGCCGCAGCTATTGGCAACCTGCATGGTAAATATCCTGTGCCAAAAGTACTTGATCTAGATTTATTGCAAAGTATCCGAGACAGTATTGATTGTCAGATATCTCTTCATGGAGGCTCAGGCACGCCTCTTAACTTCTTTGAACGTGCGGCGCAAATAGGGGTAAGCAAAGTCAACATCAATAGTGATATGCGTTATGCGTATCGTAAAGCCGTTGAAAAAGTGCTGCAAGAGCATCCAGAAGAATTTGCCCTGGTGAAACTAATGGACGAAGTGAAGGACGCAGTGCAGGTCGTCGTAGAAGAAAAAATAAAAGCATTTGGCAGTGAAGGAAATGCTGTTGTCTAAGCTTCCGACAATTCTAACAATTGGCAAGGCGACCCAGGACGTCTTTTTGAAAAGCTCGAAGAACTTTATTGCTCACGAACACAAAGGTGTTCAATACGAGCAGCTTCCACTAGGTAAAAAACTTGACCTAGACGAAGTTATTTTTGCCACAGGCGGTAACGTTACCAACGCCGCAGTTACCTTTGCTAGGCAGGGCCTGAATAGCCGGTACATTTGGGCGCTTGGCAAAGAAGTCGCTTCGGAAGCTATTTTAAATGACCTAGACAAAGAAGGTGTTGAAACGGGTGGGGTAGTTCAGGACGACAAATACCGTGCCAGCTATTCTACGATACTACTGGCCAACAACGGCGAGCGTACAATTTTGAATTTTCGTGGAACAAAATTGGCCAGCGATGGTCATCCACTAAATCTTGATGCAATTGAACAGGCTGACTGGGTGTACTTGGCGGCGCTAGGCGACATGAAGCTATTAGAAAAAATTATCAGTACTGCCGTTAGGCACGACACAAAAGTCATGCTAAATCCTGCCGGTGCCGAATTAAAGGAAAAAAGTAAACTAAAAGCCCTGCTGGATGATGTTGAAGTCTTGTCTGTGAATAAAGAAGAAGCTCAACAGATTGTCAGCGGTCAAACCCTAGAAGAATTGGTTCGTCATGGCTCGCATTATTGCCCAGTAGTTATAGTCTCGGATGGTCCAAAGGGCGTGGCGGCGACAGATGGCAAAGAAATTGTTAGGGCTGGCATGTACGAAGACGTGCCGGTAATCGATAGGACTGGTGCGGGTGACGCTTTTGGTTCTGGTTTTTTAAGTCAATGGTCACAAGGCAAGAGCTTGGCTGATTCAATTATTTTTGCAAGCGCCAATTCTACCTCTGTTGTGACAAAAATTGGCGCCAAAGAAGGTATTTTACATAAAGGGGTAAAACTGCACCATATGCCAATAGATACTAAACCCTTTTGATCTGGTATAATCTTAAGCATAAACATGGTGGAGAAATAGAAAAATGTCAAAACTTTTACGGGACCTGCTAGATGCCGAAGAACCATTATTCAGTCTAAGCTTGCGCGACCTAGAAAAAGCTAGCGGACAAGGCGGTGTTGACGCAAGATTAATTGCTGATATCACCCGTGAAACACACGAGGGAATGCGGCAGTTAGGGCTAGATCACAAAAATACTACTGGTCGTGAATTTTACCAGGCTTTACTGGCTCGTATGGCTAAAGATAACGAACGCGTCACACGCCTAGTCGGTGGCCAAGATTCTGCAGACGTTCGACATATGGTGCCCTACCTAGTAGCAGCGGCAAACAAGGTAAAATTTAACCGCAAGGTCTTCGTGTTAAAACACGACAAGGCAAAAGATCTACTAAGACAAATGCCACCAGAAAAGTTAATAAAGTGCTTGGGCTACGACAATATCGACAGCATGTTAGCGAGCGAAAACTTTTCGGAAATTTATACCGCCCTCCGGTTTTCTGAAGGTCCCGAATGGCTGAACCAATATAACGAGCTATTCAAGGCCGTGACTGCTGAAGATTACGAAGAGCGGGATATTGAAATAGTAGTCATGGATCACGACAAATATGTTGATCTAGCCGAGCACTTTGTCGAGAAAAAGCTTCACAATGTTACCCACACAAAAGAGCTGGGTGTTATTGTTGTGGTTCCTATGAAAGCCGAGCGCGTGAAGGGCTTGACGCTTAAAACTCTGCCGCTTTTGTTCCATTATTTAAATGAGGTAAAGCTATACTCAACGTTCTTTAAGCTAAAGTCTAAAACGGCTGATCATTTTGGTCAGACGGTTATGGAAACACTAATCGCCGACCCGTCCAAAGCTGCGCAAATGGCAGGTCAACATGTGCATTGGCGTGTTGTGCAGCGCTATTTTGGCAAACTGAAAGACGAATCTCATTTGGAGGCGTTTGAGCCACACGTCCAACCAGAAGATTTACACTGGCGACGAGCCGAGAGTCTGCTATATGAATTAGATTCGGGTATGGAATTTTACAAAGACCGTGATTGGGTCGGCATGGACTTTGACGGCGCACCAGTAACTCTGAACTTTGTCGACATCGCGCTGGGTTATTCTAACGATATTGCTTACGAAGCCAGTTATGTCTATCATTTCCGTGAAAGCCTGTGGAACGAGCTGTTTGCTCGCTATATGGGTATGCCAAATCTCGAACATCAGATTTTGCGCCAGCTCGATAACGATATGATTGCACCGGAGAAACTAAAAGTATGAGTAAATATCAGATTTGTGTCAGTGGTTCTGCGGCGGGCGAAACCGTTAATTCTTCGCAGCATTTGGCGTATCAGCTAGGCGCGGCAATCGCCAAAAAAGGGCACACCCTAACAACTGGCGCGACGATTGGATTGCCACAGTACGCTGCACGTGGCGCTAAAGATCACGGAGGTCTATCGATTGGCTTTAGTCCAGCCGCCAGCATACGCGAACACCTAAAGTCGTATCGCTTGCCAGTAGAAGAATTCGACTATGTGAATTTTACTAATATGGATTATGTTGGCCGTGATGTTTATTTGGTGCGTAGCTCCGATGCCGTAATAACCGTGGGCGGGCGTATGGGCAGTCTGCATGAATTTTCTACTGCCATTGAAAGCCATAAAATATGCGCGGTCCTGCTGGGCAGTGGTGGTTTGGCGGATTTTTTACCTGCGCTGGTTGAAAAAATACCAACGCCAAACAGCAAAGATATCATTTACGACACCGACCCCGAGCGTTTAGTAGCTAGGGTTATAAAAGAATTAGACGAAAAGTATGCTGACTTTAAAGATATGATTAAAAATTTAGAAGAAAGACCAAAGAAAAGCTCCGATGGTTAATCCTAAAAGCTTATGTTAAAATTTATACATCAAATATAAGCACAGAGAAAGGGGCTTAATATGAACAGGCAGCGCGGCTTTGGAGCAGTTGAAATTGTTTTAGTTGTAGTTTTTGTTAGTTTAATTGGATTTCTAGGATGGCGTCTATGGGAAGCGCAACAAGATATTGATAGTCTAAAGAAGCAAAGCCAAAGCAAGGCTGAATCTACAAAAGAATCTGAAAATGAAAATTCTTCCAAATCAGATGAGCAGCTAGTGGCTGAGGTAGTTTGTGGGGGCACAAGTCAAAAAGCCATAGACTATGCAGTGCAAAACGTCAATATATATAGTGAAATATTTGCCACGTACGGCGGGGGTTGCTATGAACCAGACGAAGAAGATGCCATTGGGGGAGGAATCGCCTTTCTAAAAAAGAAAGATGGGTCATGGGTTGAGATAACTAGCGGTAATGGTGATTTAGAATGTGAGAAATTACAGGCCGAGGAATTCCCTAGCGAGTTAATTTCTAAATGCCAAGGACCGAGTTTCGAGTAGAAGTATTGCAAGTTGTTACAATAGTATAGTGACAAAGTTCAAACTAAAAACCGATTATCAGCCAACTGGCGATCAGCCAACGGCTATTGCTCAATTGATTGATGGGTTAGAAAAGGGCGAGCGAGAACAAACATTGCTAGGTGTGACCGGTAGTGGCAAGACTTTTACTATGGCTAATATAATAGCCAATCGTCAGACGCCGACGCTGGTTTTGGCGCACAACAAAACACTTGCGGCGCAGTTATACAGCGAATTTAAAAGTTATTTTCCAGAAAACGAAGTACATTATTTTGTCAGCTACTTTGACTATTATCAGCCCGAAGCTTATATTGCTAGCCGCGATGTTTACATTGAAAAAGACAGCAAGATAAACGAAGAGATTGATAAATTACGACATGCAGCCACATCTGCCCTACTCACCCACTGTGACGTTATAATCGTAGCTAGCGTCAGTTGCATTTATGGCATTGGTTCGCCCGAAGATTACGGGCAAATGTCAGTAATGGTCAAAAAAGGAGAGAAAAGATCTCTCGACAAATTCATACGACATTTAACTGACATTCAATATCAACGAAATGATATAGACTTTTCCCGCGGTACATTCCGTCAGCGTGGCGATATTATAGATGTCTTTCCAGCTGGTGGTGACAATGCATATCGTATAGAGTTTTTTGGTGACGAGATTGAAAACCTAAGCGAGATCAACCCGCTAACTGGTGAAATTGTGCGAAAACCTGCCGAAGTTCATATTTTCCCAAGCTCGCACTATGTTACACCAAAGGAAAAACTTGGTCATGCACTGATCGGTATCAAAAAAGAATTTGAACAACGGGTGCAATACTACGAAAAAGCTGGCAAATTTTTGGAGGCGCAACGGCTGACCCAGCGTACAAAATATGATATAGAAATGTTAGAGGAAACAGGTTTTGTAAAAGGCATCGAAAACTACTCAAGGTATCTGACCGATCGCGAACCAGGTGCGCAACCTGCAACTTTGATAGATTATTTTCCAGATGATTGGCTGCTACTAGTCGACGAATCTCATATGAGCTTGCCACAAGTTCGTGGAATGTACAACGGCGACCGTGCTCGCAAAGAAACTTTAGTCGAGCATGGATTTCGAATGCCTAGTGCGCTGGACAATCGTCCGCTAAGGTTCGAAGAATTTGATAAACATATAAATCAAGTTATCTATGTATCAGCAACCCCCGGTGATTACGAGCTAGAACATTCACCACCACCTGCACAGCAGGTTATTCGTCCAACAGGCCTACTAGACCCCGTGATTGATGTCCGCACATCAGAGGGTCAAGTCGATGATCTGATAGCCGAAATTCGTGATCGCACAGCGAATCATCAACGTGTGTTGGTGACGACTCTGACAAAACGTATGGCCGAAGACCTTACAACTCACCTAGAGGAACTCGGTATCAAGGTTGCATATATTCACAGTGATATCGATACGCTCGAGCGCGGCGATATTCTGAAATCACTGCGCGTGGGAGAGTTCGACGTTTTGGTCGGTATTAACTTGCTGCGTGAAGGTTTGGATTTGCCAGAAGTCAGTCTAGTAGCAATTATCGATGCTGACAAAGAAGGTTTCCTACGCAGTGCCAGTGCCTTGATACAAACAATTGGTCGTGCAGCCAGGCACCTGGACGGCACAGTCATAATGTACGCCGATCACGAAACTGATTCTATGAAAAAGGCAATTGGCGAAACAAATCGCCGTCGCAAGATCCAAGAAGATTATAATATCAAGCACAATATTACGCCTGAAAGCATTGCCAAAGAAATCAGTGAGGGCCTAAGGGCGATCATACCTGAAAAAGACAAAGGTCCAACACTGAAACTAAACAAGATACCAAAAGATGAATACCCACATCTACTCAAAGATTTAACTGGACAAATGGAACTCGCCAGTGCCAATCTAGAGTTTGAAAAAGCCGCCGAACTGCGTGATTCAATCGCTGAGATAAAAGCAAAAATGTAAAAAAATAGCCCGGCCTCTCCGCGGATCGCGGAAAGACCGGGGCAGGTCTGGGCCGCAGCCTGTCACGCGATTACTCCGCAAAGACATATGACTAGGGCGATGACGCACAGGATCATCATGTGCTCCATAATGGACTGGTCACTCTGACGAGCTGCCTGGCTTTCGGCAGGGTCTGCAGAAAGATTCAGGCAAAACAAGACCCAGGCCAAGACAATCGTTGAGATTACTGCACCTATCAGCCATCCCATCCTCACACCACCTTTCGATAGAGTTCAAAAAGTATGAAGATTAGTTATAATTATAAAAATATAATCACTATTTGTCAAGTAGTTACACCTCGGTAATCTTTGGTATAATAGTCACCAATGGCGAGAATCTCAAAAGACGAGGTAATGCACCTAGCAAGCCTCAGCAACATCAGTTTGACCGACGAAGAAGTCGCGTCTATGCAGGCTGATCTGGAAAATATACTAAATTATGTTAGTCAGCTCGAAAGTATTGATACTGACGGGGTCGAGCCGACCTATCAGGTTAATGGCTTGCAAAACATCGACCGAGCAGATGAAATTATTGATTACGGCGTGACCCGTGAACAGTTGCTAGAGGTTGTACCGGAAAAGTTAGATGATCAAATAAAGGTACCAGAGGTTATCTAAATGACAAACATTCAGCAAATTGTCGACGCAGTCATGAATGGCAGCTCAACCGCCAAACAACAAGTTCAAGATGCTATTAAAAAGGCTGAGGACAAAAAAGATTACAATGCAGTCCTAAGTTTAACCAGCGAACGGGCTTTAAAACGGGCCGATGAAATAGATCAAAAAATCAAAAACGGTGAAAAAGTTGGCAAATTAGCCGGTGTGCCATTCATCGCCAAAGACAACTTTTTAACATTTGGCGCACCAACAACCGCAGCCAGTAAAATTTTAGGCAATTTTAAAACACCCATTCAGGCTACAGCCATAGAGAAACTAGAGCTTGAAGGCGCAATTTGTATCGGCAAGGCCAACCTAGATGCATTTGCGCATGGTGGTAGCACCGAGAACTCTGCCTACGGTCCAACTAAAAATGCCGTTGATCAAACTCGAGTAGCTGGCGGTTCTTCTGGCGGCTCAGCTGTCGCCGTAGCTTTAGGTATCGTGCCATTTACGCTCGGTAGCGATACCGGAGGTTCTATACGTCAACCAGCTAGCTTTAACGGTGTCGTTGGTGTTAAACCAACTTACGGAACAGTTAGCCGTTTTGGCGTAGTCGCAATGGCCAGCAGTACTGACGTCATAGGCCCAATTACTAAAAATATTGCCGATGCCGAGCTAGTGATGGATGTTTTGGCTGGTAAAGATGAATATGACGCAACTACCCTGCCTAACTTTTTCAAGCCTCGCATCGGCGAAGTTAAAAAGCAAAAAATCGGCATAGTAAAAGAGCTAATGGGCGAAGGTGTCGAGCCAGAGGTGCTGAAAGTAACTAACGATTATATAGATAAACTACGATCGGCCGGGCACATGTTAGAGGAAGTCAGCTTGCCGCTTGCGCCTATGTGTTTGGCAATGTATTACATCATTGTTCCTGCTGAAGTCAGTTCTAACTTGGCCAGGTATGACGGTGTTCGCTATGGTGTACGTTCCGATGCATCCGACCTGGCCGAGTTGTACGGCCGCAGCCGTGATGAAGGCTTTGAAGCAGAGAACAAGCGGCGTATTTTGATAGGTAGTTACGTCTTGTCTAGTGGCTACTACGACGCATATTACAACAAAGCCGCTAAGGCTCGCACGCTTTTGGTTCAGCAATTTGATGCATTGTTCAAAAAATACGATGTTTTGATCGGACCGGTTACGCCAACAGTAGCTTTTAAGTTGGGTGAAAATACCGACGAACCTCTAAAAATGTACATGACAGACGTTATGACAACCCCTGCGAACTTGGCAGGCGTTCCGGCTATTAGTGTTCCAGCTGGCAATACCAGTGACGGATTGCCGGTTGGCGTTCAGTTAATTGGCCCGATGAAGTCAGACGCAGATCTGTTAGCATTAGCCAAATCTATGGAGGGCTACCATGAGTAGTCTGATTATTATCATGGTTATCGTCATTATAATGATTGGCATTATTATGCTGGCAGTTATTGCCACGACTCGTAAAAATGTACCTGGTTTAGATAAGGAAGTTTTTTGCACAAAATGGCTAAAAATCGAAGGCAGCATGATCGACGATGAAGGCTCCAGTCACTTGGCTATTTTGAACGCCGACAAATTGCTAGACGAAGCCTTAAAAGCCCGTGGCTTTGCTGGCGAGACTATGGGCGAGCGTATGAAAAGTGCCCGTAGTTCGTTCAGCAATAACAATGCCGTTTGGGCAGCGCACAAACTTCGCAATCAAATAGCCCATGAGTCAGATGTTTCTATAAAGTCAAAAACTGCTCGTTATGCATTAAAGGCCTTTAAAAAAGGTCTGAAAGATTTGGGGGCGCTATGACAAAATATATTCCTACCATCGGCATAGAGTGCCATGTGCAGCTAGCAACAAAAACCAAGTTATTCAGTGGTGCAAATAACGATGCACGCGATGAATCTCCAAACAGTGTAGTGTCGCCAATCGACTACGGTTTGCCCGGTATGCTGCCTGTACTCAATCGCGGCGCAGTAGATCTAGCGATAAAGGCTGGGTTGGCGCTGGGTAGTGAGATTGCGCTAATTAGCCGTTTCGATCGTAAAAATTATTTTTATCCAGATTTGCCGAACGGCTATCAGATTACTCAGTTGTACGAACCGATAATTTTGGCTGGTAAGGTTAATGTACCGCTGGGCGATGAGAGTTTCGATGTACGTATACACCACGCCCACCTAGAAGCTGATGCGGGTAAGTTAACTCATTATGATGACTATAGTTTGGTTGATCTGAACCGTGTAGGTACGCCGCTGATTGAAATTGTATCCGAACCCGATATTCACAGTGCGCAGCAGGCCAGGGCATACGCACAGGAACTATATCTGTTGATGACCTACGTCGGCGCAACGCATGGTGATTTGTATCACGGCAATATGCGTTTTGACGTTAATATTTCGATTGCCGAAGAAGGTGCAAAAGAGCTTGGCAAACGTGCTGAGGTAAAAAACCTTAACTCCTTTAGGGCAGTTGAAAAAGTAGTCGAGTATGAGTTTAAACGACAAAGTGAGCTGCTAGAAAAAGGTAAAGAAATCGAGCAAGAAACGCGTGGTTGGGATGACGACAAGCAAAAGACCTTTAGCCAACGTTCAAAAGAAAATGCTCCAGACTATCGCTATATGCCAGACCCGGATTTACCGCCAATTGTTTTGAATCCAGAGCAGATAGAAGCTGCGAAAAGAGAGTTGCCTGATTTACCAAATGATTATCGCCAGAAGCTCGGAAATATTGGAATAGATAGCGAAGTTGTAGAAGACATAATCGCCATTCCAGAAGTTGCACGACAGGTAGCTAGCGTGTTAGTTAAAAGCAAGTCCGAGCATGCTCGTCGCGTTGCCTTCTCGTTACTCCAAGAAAGACCCGAAGATGTAGCGGTTGAGATTGGCTGGGCTTCGAATGTTACAGATGAGCAGTTCATTAAGGCTTCAGAACTTGTTGAAGCTAACAAATTAAGCTCAACAGGGTTTAAACGAGTTATAGCAGGAATTCAGGTTGAAAAAAACCCGAACATAGACCCTGAGAAGTTTGCAACCGAGAACAATATCATCCAAGTCAGCGACGAAGGCGAAATTATCAAAATAGTCGAACAAGTCCTGGCAGACCCAGCGGCACAAAAAGCCGTAGAAGATATAAAATCTGGCAATGACAAGGCTATCGGATTCCTCGTCGGGCAGGTCATGAAACTTTCACAAGGTAAGGCTAACCCAGCCTTGGCCCAAAAACTCATCCGCGAACGTCTGTAACCTCAACAAAATACACTGCGCAGACTAGCCTGTGGTGGTATAATAGTTATAGAACAAAAGAATAGTGCACTATAGGAGAGGTACATGTCAGATCCAGCATACATTTTAGTCATAATCTTGAGCGTATTTTTGGCGGTATCATTACTGTTATCAATCATCTTACTAATCATGGTCATCACATTTTTCAAGCGGGTCAATTCTGTTGCAGCTGCGGTCCAAGCAACTGCAGAAAATGTAGAATCAGTAGTTAGTGGTGTCAGCAAGGTCACCTCACCGATGATAATCGCAAAATTAATCATGAAGCAGTTTAACCAAGCAGCCAAAGGAAAGGGGAAATAAAATGAGTAAAAAATTCGCAGTAGGAGCATTCTTGGGAGCAATAGCAGGAGCCGTTGCTGGTGTACTAGCAGCTCCAAAGAGCGGTAAAGAAACCCGCGAGGAAATCAAAAAGAAAGCCGACGAAGCAAAGCAAGACACAGTCGACGCATATGAGGCCACCAAGACAGAAGTGAGCAAGCAGACAGCCGATGCCAAGAAACAAGCCGAAACCAAAGCAAAAGAAGCCAAAGCAAAAGCCAAGGATATTAAAACTCGTGCTGAAAAAGCAGCTGACGCAGCTAAAAAAGAATTCAACAAGAAACCTTAACTAGGTCATGATACGTTCGCAGATTTCAAAAATAAAAGAGAAGGTTTCTAAAGATGCAACAAGGGGCGCTCAGAGCGAGCTCTTAGAGCAGCTGTTTAACGACCATTATAAATATCGCTGGCGCGTGTACAAGATGAACTTTGTGCGTGGTATTTTCTTCGGTCTTGGCTCTGTAATAGGGGCAACAATAATAGTATCATTGTTGATATGGACTTTAGCCTTTTTTGGTCTGCCGGACAGTATATTAAATCAACTGGATAGAACACAGACACAAGAAACATAAGCAATAAGTAGGGTGTGAGAAGGGATAGGTGTGAGTAAGCAAACAACGTCGTTACAGCCGTCTGATTATGTGCATTTGCATAACCACACACACCACAGCCTACTAGACGGTATGACCAAAATTGAGGCCTTGGTCGAACGCGTCAAAATGATGGGAATGGAAGCCGTGGCAATGACTGACCACGGTACTCTATCCGGCACTATTGATTTTTACAAAGCTTGCAAGGGCGAGGGCATAAAGCCAATTATCGGTATGGAGGCTTATATAGCTGCCCGCAAGCACACCGACAAAGAAATCCAGCACGACAAAGCTCGTTTCCACTTGATCATTCTCGCTATGAACAATAAGGGCTATGAAAACTTGATGCGTCTTTCAACCATAGCCAACCTCGACGGTTTATACTACAAACCACGCATCGATCGCGATCTGTTAGAACAATACAACGAAGGTTTAATTATTCTTAGCGGCTGCGCTAGCGGCGAGTTGGGCGAGGCGCTAAAAAATGGCGACTATGCAACCGCTAAAAAAACAGCTAGCTGGTACAAAAAAGTTTTTGGTGATAGATATTACCTAGAGATACAAGATCATGGTGATTGGTCAGACCAGCTCAAGATCAACAAAGGCGTTGAAAAGCTTTCTGCCGAGCTAGCAATCCCGCGGGTCTTAACCGGCGATGCGCATTATCTGAACAAAGACGACGCACCAGCGCATGAAATTCTGTTGTGCGTAGGCACTAACGCCTATCTTTCCGACAAAAATCGTATGTCTTTAGAGGGTTTCCATCTGCATGTGCGTGACCCTAATGAAGTTATTGAAAAATGGGGTGATCAGCCAGAGCTTATCACTACTAGCAAAGACATAGCAGACCGTTGCGATGTTCAGATCGAGCTAGGCAGCATATTAATTCCTACCTTCTCTACACCTCCACGCGAAACTGAAAAAAGTTATTTGCAAAAGCTTGTATATCAAGGTCTTGCCTGGCGTTATGGCAAAATGGATCGTGAAAAAACCAGAGATTTAAGTGTTAGCGATGCAAAAAAGAAGTTGCCCGACGATGTGCTGGAACGCGCCAAGTTCGAGCTGAGTGTTATAGATAATATGGGCTTTAATGGTTATTTTTTGATTGTTCAAGATTTTATAAACTGGGGCAAAGACCGCGGTATTATTTTTGGGCCAGGTCGCGGCAGTGCGGCTGGTTCAATTATTTCATATGCCCTGAATACAACTGACCTAGACCCAATTCATTATGATTTGCTGTTTGAGAGGTTTCTAAACCCCGATCGAATATCTATGCCCGATATCGATATCGATATCCAAGATACCAGGCGCGACGAAGTCATCCAGTATTGTATTGATAAATACGGTAAAGACCGCGTTGCTAATATCGTGACATTTGGAACAATGGCAGCCAGGGCTGCGGTGCGCGATGTTGCCCGCGTGTTAGAGGTGCCATATTCCGAGGCTGATCATTTAGCCAAAATGATTCCTCCACCGGTGCAGGGACGGCACATACCACTTGCAAAAAGTATCGAAGACGACCCTGATTTAAAAAAAGAATACGAATCTAACGAGCGTGCGCACGAGGTTATAGATTTTGCATCCAGGCTAGAAGGTACAATTCGTTCTCACGGCGTTCATGCTGCGGGTGTGGTGATTGCACC
>JBBTRW010000066.1:0-4672 GCA_038064995.1 Patescibacteria group bacterium
TCAGGCCTGTAGCCTGCGTGATGCACGCGATGACCTGACCGCGCTAGGCGCGCAAGTTGTTGGTGTGTCAAAAGACGATGCCAGCAGTCATGAAAAGTTCAAAGCCAAACATACGCTGAACTTCACACTGCTATCTGACCCAGATGCAAAAGTTATCGATGCCTACGGTGCATGGGGTAAAAAGATGTTTGGCAAAGAGGGAATACTGCGAAAAACATTCATTATAGACCCAAATGCCCAAGTTCAAAAAGTTTTCGGCCGTGCCAACCCTATTGGCCACGGTGAAGCAGTGCTAGACGCGTTAAAAACGCTAAAAAATTCTTAGCGAGGACGTTCTTTGGCGATAACTCGCGCTTTATTGACCAGCGAATCGTCTATAGGTTGCAACTCAACTTTGTCGTATTTTTTTTCAATTGCTTTTGCTATAAAAAAATCAGCTAGTTTAGGATTTTTTGGTAAAAGCGAACCATGCAGATAACTGCCAATGACATTTTTGTACCTAGCGCCCTCGGTTTTGTCTTCGCCATTATTTCCGTCACCCTTAGTTACAATTCCTAGGCTGGCTTGGTCCACGTCTAGTTTTGTTAGCCCACTGTGGTTTTCATAACCAACGATTTCACCGAACTCATCATTTTTGGTTACTACATTTCCGATTAAACGTTTTGGGCCGCCGTAGGTTTCTAGCTTGAATATGCCAATACCTTCAATTTTTTCACCTTTATGAGTTTGAAAAAATCGTCCAAATAACTGATACAAACCACAGATCATCAGCATTGGTACATTTTCGTCAGCTAGTTTTTGTAAAGCCGGTCCGATTTTTAACAAATCGTCCTTTATTTTGTCTTGCCCGCTGTCTTGCCCGCCACCGCCGACAACCAGGTCAACGTCCATTGGAAAGTCAGCGCCAGGATGATGCTCTAGTAGTTCAACCTTATACCCGCGCCATTCTAAACGTCGCCTTAGTGTTAATGTATTTCCCCAGTCGCCGTATATGTTCATTTCGCTAGGGTACAACTGCAATATACGTATGGTTTTCATAGTACACGCTCCAAATCTGCATAGTTTTGTAGCTCTTTTCGAAGGGTCAGCATAGCGGTATAGCTGCAGAAAATTCGTTTTGGTCGGCCAGTTTCGTTTATGAAAGTGTCTAGTGCTTTTTTGAGGTCGGTATCGACGTAGTCAAACTTTACTTCGTCGTACTGCAGCCTTAGCGCCATGTCGTAAGCGCGTACACCACTAACCATTCGTACACCAACCTTGTGCAAGCTTTCAAAATCGACATCCCAAAGCCATGACATATCACGCCCATCGGCATAGTTGTCGTTGATAGCAATCATAGTGGCGATATTTTTAGCCGAGAAAGATTTAAGACCAAGCCGAAAACCACTCGGGTTTTTTACTAACACCAGTTCTAACTCTTGTCCGTGAACGATCATTTTTTCACCACGACCGAAGGCAGGTTTAACTTGCGATAGCGTTTCTATCAGCTTTGTCTCATCAACCTTTTTACCTACAATTTGTCGCACCAAGCTAAGGGCTGCCGCAGCATTAAGGACGTTGTAAATGCCAGTGATATTTAGGGTGGTTGAAGCAGCTTTTTTGCCCAGCAAAAATGTTGCTTTGCCGCTAGAGAAATCTTTGACTATAACATCTGCGCCAATACTGATAATTGGCTTTTTGATCTCTCCGCGCAACTCGTCATCAGAAGGAAAATGGTGTAGCAAAACCGGATCAAGCCCAAAATAGCTAACCTCTACACCCGATAGCTGCTCGTTTATTTTTAAGACCTGTGGATCTTCTCGGTTTAAAACAACGCCTTTTTTTGTTGCTTTTGCGATAGTTGCCAAAAGCTCGGTCGTTTTATCTATTTCACCAAAGCGGTCTAACTGATCGCGCATGACATTTAGTAGCAAACTGTAAGTTGGCGGTACTTCGCGTACAAAATGCACGGCATGGGCTTCGTCGAGCTCTAGTACAGCAATGTCTGCGTGCAGTTTTCCCTTTTTGTCGACTTTATCTAGTAGTGCCGATATAACACCTCGCTTAAAGTTGCTGCCAGTTGGATTTGTAAAAACTTTTAATCCCTGGCTTTTTAAAAGTTCAGTTACCATTTTGGTTGTCGTGGTTTTGCCGTTTGTACCACTTATAATAACTACACCAAGTGGAAGTTGATTCAAAGTATGGCTCAAAAAATCTTTGTCTATTTTTTCAATAACAAGGCCGGGTAGCGCAGACCCACCGCCGCGTAGGCGTGAAATGTGACGGACTGTTTTTCCCAGTAAGGTAGTATGAGTTTTTCGCATGTATTATGACTATTATACGCGTTCAACAAAAAAAGAGCCACGCCCGAGAGAGAAGAATCGACGGGGGGACCTGTGATTCTTTGCTCTCTCGGGGTGACTCGTGTAACTCAGGTTGCTGCTCAGTCAAACCTGAGTTACGATGCACCGCGCCCCACCCAAGGGTTTTTGGCTAGTGCTTGGTGGCGAAAGCTTTATGCTCTATGGTTATATTACAAATATATTGCAAAATAGTCAATTTATAATTTATATATTTAAAATCTTTACCCTGACATCAAAGTGTTACAATAGAGCATATGTTTAGTTTCCTCGGCTTAATTACTTGGTGGTACGGTGCTGGCTGGAAAAGAGTCGGGCAGATACTGATTGAAAAGCTAGTTATCAGCGAAGATTTTTTCTCGATCGGTATGCTGCTAGGCAGCTTGTTTGCACCATTCAAACAGATATCAGCTTCATCTGGCTCGGGCGGTACATTGCAAATGAAGTTACAGGCATGGTTTGATAAACAGTTTTCGCGATTTATTGGTGCGATTATTCGAATAATACTGATATTCATCGGCACAGGCTGGTTAATAATTCAGGTGGCCGTATATTTGTTGATATTTTTAGCCTGGCCACTATTGCCAGCTTTACCTGCTATCGGCCTTATTTTATCGATAGGGGGAATGCTGCCATGACGGGCGCTATTACCTATAACTATTCTTCGCAACGAGCACGTGATTCGCGTATTGCCAAGATTTTTAACAATCCAGTTCGGATTATTTTAATAGCCCTGGTTATTATATTGCTAATAATTGCCATCATCCTGTTATTGATTTATAGATCTAGCAGTGGCTGGTTTGTCGGCTCGCTAGCTGCTTGGCCTGGAGTGCTGTATTTATGGTGGCGCCTGTATCTGCACAATATACCTGCAAAAAAAGAATTCGCCATTGACGCTCAGCTGGACAGCGAGCTATTAGGGCTACTAACACCGCAGCCGACGGCGCAAGAGATTGGCAAGGCGATATCAAAAGTCAAAGGAGGCCATTTCTTTTCAGCCAGGTTCGGTATAGGTCCAACCTTTTTAGGCGAACTAGCATCAAACGACCCAGTACTGACCGCTGATGTTTGGCAAGCAGCTGTAAATATAAAAGAATCCCAAAAACTAGATTATATATCTAGCGCTGTTTTGGTTGCGGCCTTGGTTCAGACTCATCCTAATATGCAGCAAGTCCTAAACCATTTGCATCTAGAACAAAACGATGTTGTGACCGGTGTCAGTTGGTATCATCATTTACAAGATCTAATTAATTTGCAGAAAAAACCAAAACGAACAGGTGGAATTGGACGTGATTTATCATTTGGTTATATGAACTTGCTAAAACAATTTGGCGTTAATATCAGTGAGCAAATTGCGAGGGGAGGTCTATTGTCGGTCGAGATTGACTCGCACCTAAAAGCACTGGGTCAGATGGTGCAAACCTTTAGCGCAAAAGGTCGACAGAACATAGCATTAATCGGCCCGACTGGTGCTGGAAAAACTACCTTGGTCCATGCATTTGCCGAGAGGTTGATAGATGGCGGTAGTAAAATTCCAGGCAATCTAAAATATCGCCAAGTTATTATGCTAGATCCAAGTGCACTAATATCAGCGGCGCCAGGTCGCGGCCAGCTAGAGGGTTTGATTAACCAAGTTTTGGTAGAAGCCTATAAGGCAAAAAATGTCATCATTTGTCTGGACGATGCTCATCTATTTTTCGAAGAAGGCGTAGGCTCGGTCGATATTAGCAATGTTCTGCTGCCGGTATTAGAAGGTGGCGGCCTGAGGATGATTTTGACAATGGATGAACAAAGATATCTTCAAATATCTCAACGAAAGCCAAGTCTAGCCAACGCTCTGAACCGTGTGATAGTCAGCGAGGCAAATAAACAAGAAGCTGTAAAAGTCATGCAAGATCAGCTGATAATGACCGAGTTTGCCAGGAAAGTAACATATACCTATCAAGCTATAATAGAGGCATATCGTCTGAGCGAACGTTACGTGCATGAACTGGCACAGCCGGGTCGTGCATTCAAGCTTTTAGAATCAGCCGCAGGCTATAGTGATGGCGGCTTGGTGACGGCTCAATCGGTTCAGAACACTATCGAACAAACAATGAACATCAAAGTAGGGGTGGCTAGCAATGAAGGAGAAAGAGAAAAGCTTTTGAATTTAGAAGCTAAAATTCACGAGCGCATGATTAACCAAACTCGTGCTGTTTCAGTAGTTAGTGATGCGTTACGTCGTGCTAGGGCGGGGGTCAGGAACGAAAATCGTCCAATTGGCACGTTCCTATTCCTTGGCCCAACTGGCGTAGGAAAGACTGAGCTTGCAAAAACTCTTGCCAAAATCC
>JBBTRW010000067.1:0-6310 GCA_038064995.1 Patescibacteria group bacterium
GGCTATGTCGTCCATTAGCGGGTCAAGAACTTGGCCCTCGGGTCGCCAGGTCGCTCCCTTCCTCAGTTCAAAGCGAGCTATAGCTCCGTCTAGAGCGTCTGTAGACCACATAATTACGGCACAAGCTACAAGTATTACCTCAGTCACGCCCATCAAATACAGGGCGAGCAGAAGTAACGCCAGCAACCCTCGTGACAGAGATACTGTGTTAGGAATATTCATTTTCTACTCTTCCTTATTGATGTTTGTTTGAGTCGCTCAGAGCATATCGAATAATATACAATGAGCGACTCAAACAAAGAACTAGCAAATTGTTAAATTTCCACCGCTCAAAAAAATGAGCAAGTTAACAGTGATACTATAGCTTGCTTCCTGCAATTATCAAACCATAACTATTTCATCATAGCGACAATTGCAAAGCGGCCATCAACCTCACGATTGCCTTTTAGAAATTGACTGTGCGAGTAATAGTTCTCGTCAATCGCAGTGTCGATATTAGATACCTGTATATTTTTTTCTAAAATACCCGCATTAATAAATTGTTGCTTGTTCACCTCGTGCAGACTTTTGTTCATAAAAGCATACAAAGGATATGATGCACAATCAGCTGCCGGGCTAAGCCAGACCAAGATATCTTTGACATCACAGTCAAATTTTTCTATCAAGTATTCGATAGAAATCCTGGCGCTGTATTGTTCGGTGTTGTGCCGACCAAGGTGAGAGACCATCAGCATTTTCTTTTTGGTGTCGTAAATAATCGCACCAACACAGTCGGCTAGCGGCAAAAACAAAGCTAAGCCCTTTGCTCTGGTGTACAGTGCATCAGCGACTTGTACATCACCACCCGCTATACCTTTGCCGGCATCGTGTTTGTCGACTTCGTGAAAGCGCGTGAAGTCGTTTCTATCGTACGACATACTGACCAGTACGGTCTGTTCTGGGTTAACGCCCGCCTTATTCAAAAAAATCTTACGATTATTATCAACCTCTAGCTGCTGATCTGCTGATAAATTAGCCTTTTTCATATTTCCGTCCGCTACAGATGAGGAACTGGCGACAATCTGCTGATCAAAAATTTTTGGTTGATGTTTAGTTATCATCTTTTACCTCCTGTGCTAATTCCCACCATTCCTGTAGACTAATGTTTTCGGCGCGTTGGTTTGGGTCTATGCCAGCAGATTCAAGTAGCGACTTGGCTGCTTCTTTTTCTATACCTAAACCACCAGCCAACGAAGACATCAGTTTTTTGCGTTTTTCAGAAAAACCAGCTTTGACCACGCGGAAAAACCTAGCTTCGTCAAAATTCTCGAAAAGCGGTTTTTCGTGTGGCTGGAATATAACAACCTGCGAATCAACCTTTGGTGGCGGAAAAAACATCTCGGCAGGAACGACGTCGCCTAGCCTGACATCTGCGAATAGTTGGGCGCTAATACTCAGAATACTATGCTTGCCGCCAACTGCAGCTAGGCGTTGGGCGACTTCTTTTTGAACCAACAAAACAGTTAGGCTGGGTTTGTTGTCAGACGTCAGCAATCTTTCGATAATTTTGCTGGTTATGTAATATGGTACGTTTGCAACCACTTTATAGCCCTGCGGCAACGTCTCTAGGTCGAAATGCAAAAAATCAGCGTTAATAATTTCGGTATTTTTGATATGTTGTTTTTGCAAACTAGTAGCTAGCTTTGGGTCAAATTCTACGGCAATAACACCGCCCGATTGCCGTGACAAAACCTGCGTTAACGTGCCAAGGCCTGGGCCAATTTCTAAAACTGTATCACTTTGACTCAGCTGCGCATGCGAGGCAATTTGCTGCAAAACAATTTCATCACGTAGCCAGTGTTGGCCTAGAGATTTGTCTGCCCTGAAACTCCCGTCCATTATCGATAGATGTCTTGCAGACCCATGCTACGACTACATGATGGCCAAGGATTCCAGCCGCGTCGTTGATACGTTTCCCAAGCCTTTTGATCTTGTGCGGCCGGAGGTGCTGCAGCAGCATTTGGATAGCCTTGGTATCCGCCCCACGTTCCAATATCAAACTGATAGGCACCATAATATCCAATCGGGTTAACGCTAGTGTAGCCACCTTCACAGCTTCGCAGTCTTGCCAAAGCTTCGCCAAAGCTACCCGAGAATGTTCCTTTGGAACCAACAATTTCTACCTGAGCTTGTGGGGCAAGTGCACGAACACTTTGAATTTCTTTACGGGATACCTCTTTGCCGTTACGCATCTCTATTTCGTAAGTCACGACCTTTTTACCTAGCACACCCGCAGTTTTAACTTTGCGATAGCCTATCGGCTGATTTGGATCTTGGACCTGTTGTATAGGAAAGGCAATTAGCTCTTCTAGCGTTACGGTTTGCTTGCCATTACGCCAGATTTCTACCTTCATACCTGCACTGATTTTCGTATTAGCTGGTAGTGAAACTGTATCTTTTTGACCAATTTTTATGTTCTTTTCGCTCAGCATATCACCGACATTCGCGGCCTGCGTACCAGTCTGAACATGTTTTCCGTACATAACCAGGGTAAATCGAGTCGCTCGATCAATTGTCATTGTTAATCCTGCACCATCAGAATTCAAGATATCCGTACTGCGTGTTAGCGTCGTGTTATCTTCGTCATAAAGTGGCAGACCAGCATCTTTGGCAATTTGCCTAGGCGTTTCGTACGCTGTCATGACAGTTTTTTTAGTAGTACCATCAATGACCATAACTGGCTGTGCACGATAAATGTTAATTTGATAAGAATCACCAATAATTTCGGTATCTAGACTGGGGTCAATGTTATCATAAGGACCTGTTTTTATTTTGGCTTGTTTTAGAGCCGTAGCAACATCGTTAGAGCGTGTGACGATGCTAGTTTCTAGATCGCCATCGTGAATTTTCACTAGCTTTTCGGTCGGATCGGCCGCTTGGGCGGTTCTAAGCGAAAAAATTAACAAAATAGCCAACAGAGCTATTGCGAATGTAACCGCAAAACTCCACATATTTCTATTAGATTTAACTAGTGTCAAACTCATATATTGTTGTGCGAACCTCTAAAAAAGATTCAGCCTACATTTTAACACAAATCACCGATGTAGATAAGAGTTGCGCTAAATTTTTTGCAAACGTGCAAACGCTGCATTTAGCTTTTTTGTGCTGCTGCCAAATGACACACTGACTGTTTGGCCTTCAACGCTAGCAACCTTGCCAACACCAAAAACATCGTGTTTTACCTTGTCACCAACCTCAAGCTCGACAATTTCTTCATCTAAAACTAGTGTTGGCTCGTTAGGGCTGCCAAACGGCACAGACGACGGCGCATCGGCGCCATCAATATCGCTAATAAACCGTGAAGGTGGATTGTACAGCCTGGTGCCGTAAAGTAGCCGTGAACCAGCCGCTATTAGATATAGCTCTTCGCGGGCCCTAGTCATACCCACGTAACATAGGCGACGCTCTTCTTCCATTTCTGTAGTGTCATATAGCGCACGCGAATGCGGAAAAATTGACTCTTCCATGCCTGACATAAATACAACCGGGAACTCTAGGCCTTTTGCGGCATGCAATGTCATCAGCGTAACCTTGCTATCGTCTTGGTTAGTATCGGCGCTAGAGACCAATGCGACTTCCTCTAGAAAACCACTAAGACCCAGTGATTCGTATTCACGAGCTACCGAAATAAGCTCGCGGACGTTCTCGATTTTTTCTTCACTTTTTATTGGCTCGCTATTTTTTAAATATTCAAAATAGTTCAAGCGATTAATAACCATTTCTACTAGGTCGGGTAGAGTTAGTTTTTCCGACTGCTCGCTAAGGCTTTTAATTAAGCGCCCGAAAGCCGACAGCGCATCCGTCGCCTTTGGTGTCAATGTTGTACACATTTGAACGCTCAGTAGACTATCTACCAAAGTCCTATCGCTTCCTGCGTGCCATGCAAAAAAGTTTTCTAGTGATTTCGCGCCAATTCCCCTAGCCGGCAAATTAACAATTCGATTAAAGCTGGCTAGATCTGCTGGCTGGTACACTAAACGCAAGTACGCAATTATATCTTTTATTTCTGCGCGATCATAAAAACGCACGCCACCAACAATTTGGTACGGAATGTTATAGCGAACAAAGGCTTCTTCTAGGCTACGGCTTTGGGCGTTTGTTCGGTACAGCACAGCAAAGTCATCATAACCCCTGGCTTTTATACCAACACTGCTAGAGATGCGGCTGATTATAGCTTCGGCCTCGTGCATTTCACTTTGAGCATGGACTATTTGCACGGGTTGTCCGTCAGATTTTTCTGTCCATAGTTTTTTGTCACTTCGCGAAGTATTTTTTGTAATAATGCAGTGCGCTGCATCCAGGATTGCCTTGGTCGAGCGATAGTTTTGTTCCAACTTTATAACAGTAGTCCCAGGGTAATCGCGCTCAAAGTTCAATATGTTTGTATAGTCAGCACCACGCCAGCTATATATACTTTGCCAGTCGTCGCCAACAACACAAATATTTTTATTAGTGCCTAGTAACATTTTTACTAGCTTGTACTGCGAGGCATTAGTATCTTGGTATTCGTCGATCAAAATGTATTTAAAATGTTTTTGCCATTTTTCGCGAATTTCAAGCACTTCGGCCAACAGGCGTACGGTTTCTGCAATTAAATCATCAAAGTCCAATGCAGCGGCTTGGCGCCGAATAGATTCGTACTTTGGAAATACCAGTGCAGCTGTTTTTTGCATTGGCAGCTGGGCAGTTGAAGCAAACTCTTCTGGCGAGACTAGGTCGTTCTTGGCGCTACTAATTAGGCTAACGATAGCTCGTGGAGAAAATTCTTTTTCGCTAAGATGTAATTCCTTCATGGCGATCTTGACCGCGCCCAGTCGATCCGACTCGTCAAAAATTACAAAGTTTTTTGGTATTTTAATTTGCTGGCCATCAATACGCAAAAGTCTGACGCAAATACTATGAAATGTACCCATCCATGGAAAGAAAGTTCGATCAGGTGCTTCGGCTCCAAGCAACAGAGCAACGCGTTCACGCATTTCGCGAGCAGCTTTGTTGGTAAAAGTCACAGACAAAATATTGTTTGGTTGAATATTCTTTTCACGAACTAAATACGCCACACGATGTGTCAGAGTTTTTGTTTTGCCAGAACCTGCTCCTGCTAGAATTAACAGAGGCGACTTTTCATGCAAAACGGCCTCTTTTTGGGCCGCATTCAAGCCTTTTACTATATCAATCATTGATAACTATTATATCACCTATAGGTAGGTCTATTGTTGCGAGAACACAAAGACTGCCGCGCCAAGACTGCCGCCTAGTAGTAATAACCCGACAGAAATAAATACCCATTGAAAAAATGATTTCAATTTTGATTTTGGTTTTTTCGGTGCAGACTGAGGGCTATTTTTAAAATGTTCTGAATCAAACAGCGGATGCGCCGCGTGTAATTCGTGGCTACGATTTTCTCGTTTGTATTGATCAGGAATCGAACCGCCGGCAGCCGAAGCTAGCAACTGTGAAACTTCTTCTTTGTGGTCTTTCTTGGCTGGTTCATCTTTTTCGTCAGCTGACTCTTCTTTTTTCTCTTCGTTATCTTTATCATCGTCCTGTGACTGGTCGTCTGCAGTTGGGTTAGACTCGATAGCTGGAACTTCGGGCGCTACACCAGATTCAATAGCCACCAAATCTTTGTCTAGTTCAGGGGGTAGCTCTATTGGCTCGGATGGAGTTTGCGCAGGCTGTGTTTCTTCGCCGTTCTCTGAGTCCCCTGCATCGCCTTTATCGTCACCCTTTACCGGTTCGACGGGCGATTCGCTGCTAAATCCGCCTAGTGGTCGCTTTGCAACTTTGGCATCATCAATAAAAGGTGAGGCCTTTTTATCGGTGTCTGATTTGTCATCTTTTTTAAAATCATCTTCATCAAGACTCGGCCTTGCGTCATTGTCTTTTTTATCCATAGGAGAATCCAGCTGCATTTTCTTCTCTTGCTGGCTGGTAAAGCGATTCGTAGAATCTGGTAATGCTTCTTTAGAATCATTTTTGTCCGAAGCGTCAGCGTTAGTACCGCCCGAATCAGCGTCTTCTTTTGGCGAATCAGGCTTTGTATCGGGATTAAGGGGTGAAAGCGTTGCTTTACTGGATGTCATCAATGAAGGCGCGTTGTCTTTGTCTTTTTTCATATCAGAAGAATTATGTTTCATATCCATAAAACGTCCAGCACGACGTGACGGCAAGTTAGAGGACGAGTTTTCGCCGGGCAGATTGTTATCAGCAGAATCATCTACTTTCGGGGTACCGTTAGGCTGGTCTGGCTTTTTATCGGCAGAATTGGGCG
>JBBTRW010000068.1:0-8383 GCA_038064995.1 Patescibacteria group bacterium
CTAAAGACCCCGATGCTATCAAGTACCTTATCGGTGTTCAGCCGCAATCTCCGGCCTTTCAGGACAAAACCAAGCTAACAGAAGTTGTTCAGATGTTCGCCGCAGCCTATGGCGAGCGAGTCGACCCAATGGAGTTTCTAAGAGACGTTGGGCTGGAAGAAAAGGCCAACAACTATGTCGAAGAACTGTCTGGCGGTCAAAAGCAGCGCCTGTCTATTACTACAGCCCTTGTGCACGGTCCAAAAGTATTTTTCCTAGACGAGCCTACGACCGGTCTAGATCCTCAGGCACGACGTAATCTATGGGAATTGATCGAGCAGGTACGTGACAAAGGTATCAGTGTCGTCATGACTACACACTATATGGACGAAGCCGAAGTGCTATGTGATCGCATAGCCGTAATGGACAATGGCAAGATAATCGCCCTCGACACCCCGAAGAATCTGATCAAACAACTGTTAAAGCGCGGCTTCAAAAAGGACCAGCATGTCGAACAAGCCAATCTAGAAGATGTTTTTATCGACCTAACAGGTAAGGGCTTGCACAATGAATAGGTCTTTATATACAGTTTTGGCATTTGTTCGTATAAATACCAGGCGCTTTTTTCGCGACAAGCTAGCAATTTTCTTCACTATTGGTTTTCCATTAATCTTCCTATTTGTATTTGGTGGGCTCAATAGTGGTAGTGGCGATATCTCTTTACGTGTCGCTATCATCAATAATTCTGATAGTCAATTTGCAAAAGAGTTTGTCAACAACGCCTCGAAAGGCGGTGTACTAAAGGTTGAAAAAGACGTAAAGAATCTAGACCAAGCAAAAGACAAAATGACCAAATCACAGATTGATGCGACTATAGTATTGCCAGCTAACTTTGGTCAGGTACAGCCAGGCCAAAAATATCCTAGCGGTAAAGCAGAAGTTCAATATACCCAAAATAACCAATCATCAGGGCAAGCACTTTCATCTATATTGGCTGCCCAGTTCAAGGCTATAAATAGCAAGTTTATTCAAACTGAGACGCCGTTTGTAGTAACGTCCAACGAGCTCAATCAAAAGAGTCTTTCGTCTTTCGACTATGCATTTGCAGGGTTGCTAGGCTTTGCCATTATCGGTATGGGTGTCTTCGGTCCAGTCAATGTCTTTCCGGAACTAAAGAAAATGGGTATTTTGCGACGTCTACACACTACGCCACTAAAGGTCTGGCAATATTTTCTATCGACGATGATAGGTCAGGCAATTGTTGGATTATTAGCACTAGCAATCATGTTTGTTGTTGCTATTATTGTATTTAATCTCAGGGTTGTGGGTAATTATGCCGAGCTCACACTATTTCTAATATTTAGTATTGTCTTGATTCTAGGTATTGGCCTAGCACTGGGTGGATGGGCGCAAAATGAACGCCAGGCTGCGCCACTGACGAACATCATCGTATTTCCTATGTTATTTTTATCTGGAACTTTCTTTCCAAGATTCCTCATGCCAGAGTGGGTGCAGGGTATATCTGCATACCTACCGCTAACGCCGGTTATCGATGGTATTCGCCTGATAACTACAGAGGGCAAACACTTGATCGAGCTAGGGCCTCAGCTAGGATTGATGGCTATTTGGCTAGTTGTTATTTATGCCATTGCTTTTAAAGTCTTCCGCTGGGAATAGCTTTTCAATCTGTTATAATATTCTGGTACGATCACGCCGCGCGGGGGTGTAGCTCATCGGTTAGAGCAGGACGCTCATAACGTCTTGGTAGTTGGTTCAATTCCAACCACCCCCACCACATTAGATTTTTTATTATCAAACTCCTGTATCACCTCATATAATTCACTTGTTTTAGCGGTTCCAAAACCCTTCACGAAATCATATGTAAGTCCTTCAGGAAATATAGCTGTTTGTAATCGTTGTCGCTCCAAATCATTAGCAATTCGCCATAGTTTTGGCGCGTTTTGAATCATGTTTATACCGAAGTCTATTAGTACTTCAGAGCTTACAGTTTCACTCTTTGCTTCATTTAATTTTAGTTCGGTTCTAAGTATGTCCGAATCTATCTTATTTGTCTGCTCTAACTTTTCATCAGACGTTAAGCCACCATCAATAAATAAAGCGATGATTCTTTGCCTTCTATCTTTAAGTTTATCCAACTCTCGCTGTAGTTGTTTTTGTTGCGTGCGCTGTTCTTTATGTATATTCTGCCACTTCTTAATGACTACGTACCTAAATAGCTTAAGTGTAGCCTCTGATGGCGTCATAGAACTCAAAAGAGTTTCAAATTGTTCGTGCATTTTTTCTTTCGATATACTTACTTTATGTCCTACTGTTTTAGCACGACATTTTGAGCAGTGGTAGATAGGATAGTGCTTTACTCTTCCTTTTGGTGCACTACCTGTAATACTTTCATGACAGTCGGAACATTTTATAAAACCGCCCCTTAACGGCCATTCACTTGTAGATGCAATGCCATTTTGAGATTTCTTGCGGTTATCAAGCTTATCCAATATTAACTGATGTTCTGAGAGCCTGATCAGCCCTTCATGGAGGCCTTTAATAGGTTTGTCTATCATCTTAGACATCACATAGCCTGCATAAACAGGGTTTCGTAGCATGTTAATACTTTGTTGGTATGAAAGTCTATTTCCTCTTTTAGAGCGAATACCCATATCCCAGGATAACTTGTTCATCCCTCTCAACGTGTAGCCACCCTTTAGGTATTCTCTGAGCCATTTCGCTATTAAAGGCGCTTGTTCAGTTTGTGATAAAGTAGGGCGCCTGAAACTATCTGTGAAGTTTTCGTAACCCAAAGGAGCCATATGTGGCCAGCCGCCTTCTTCGATTCTGCGCTTCACACCATTCGAGCTTCTTTCTGCTCGAACCTCATTGTCGAACTGAGCAAATCCTGCGAGTATGTTTTTTGTCAGGTTACCGACTGGTGTATCTGTAATCGGTTCAGTAACAGAACGAAGCTGTATACCAATTTTTTGCAGACTAGCATCAATAACTGCTGTATCATGAGCACTTCTAGCAAGTCTATCCATTTTCCAAACCAAATAGAAATCAATATCCTTAAAGTTCTCTGCACAATACTTTAAAGAAGCAATGAGCTCAGGTCTGTTTGTAGTTTTTGCAGACTCACCAGCATCACAGAATAAACCTGCTATCGCGATACCCTCTCTCTTACAGTAGTCCCTTGCGGCCTCTTCTTGACCCTTGAGACTTAAGCCATTTTTGGCTTGTTCATCAGTAGATACTCGTGTGTAAATAACTGCTTTGTGCATATTAGTTACCAGTATCTAATAATTTATTTGAAATATCAATAGAACTATGTAAATTGGAATCACTTATATGGGCAATAACTATATCAGTTAACACTTCAACTTGATTAACAATTTTTCTAATTGTTTCATCTGATAACCCTTTAGCAGTGGTTCCAAGTATTTTTCTTGCTTCACTAACGCTTATAGTTGATTGATAGGGAGGAGCTGGCTTAGACATAAAAACGACCTCACGCAGAAATAAATCCGCATTAGGCCGTGTTGGGCTCATTAATACTTCCTACATTATACCATAGTTTTTGGTCACCACATATAACAAGTACGAATGTTATACTTAATATTGTCTAGATTAGCGATATATTTCATTTGCATTCGAAATTGGGCAACCTTTCTCGAAAACGGTGAATGCAAGTTTATCGCTGGTCTAGACAATCTAGAGGAGGGTTGTCCACTTTTATTGACCTTCCTTATAATTAAAGGAGGTCTAGAATGTCCAATAAAAACGAAACTACTCTTCTTAAGGATAAGCATTGGGGTGGTCTTGACGGTGTGCTTTGTAGGGTTACTAACTTTACTCCTCTACTGGGTACTCAAGTAAAGAATGGTAAAGCTATATCAACTAATAAGTCTGCGCCATACGCCTCAGTAATTATTGAATGTACGAAATTATCCAAAGACCTAGAAGTAACAGGTTACATAACTCATGAAATGGACTTTACTAATCTGTGGTCAGCTTTTAAAGAACGAGGTATAAACGACAGCACGGAAGAGGTGTTAGTTTACTGGACTAAAAAACACTATTCTAATATATTTTCTAAGTTCTTATCCTCCAGTATGCCAAAGCTTATTGTGATGATATGCCCAAAGGGTACCTATGAAAGATCTCCAGACGGGTTTGAATGGGCTGAAAATGAACGTAGCATGGTGCTAGTTCACGGACTCGGCTCCATTAAATGGTGGAAGCCAGACGTTATAAAATGAAACAAAAAAGTTTTAATATTTACCTTGATATAGATGGTGTTTTATTAGCTAACGAATTGAATCTAGCGAACCATGCACAAGACTTTTTAAAGTACATATTAACCACTTATCCAGATACTACTTACTGGCTAACTACCCATTGTCGAGGCGATGCACACACGCCCATTCAACGCTTTGGACATTTTTTTGATGAAGAAACCGTTACGCTAATGAAAAGAATCAAACCTACTAACTGGAATATAAATAAGACAGAAGCAATAGACTTTGAAACTCCATTTTTATGGTTTGATGATGATCTTTTTGAGGGAGAAAAAGAAGATTTAATGAAACACAACACCTTAGATAGTTGGTGTGAGATAGATTTAGCGCAAAATGAGAACCAATTACTTGATATATTAAACCTACTCAATAAAGCACAATAAAACATATCCAGCAAAATCCGATGTTTTCCGAGGTTTCCATTTTTTTGATCGAAAAATAATTGCAGAACGATCAGAGGTGACTTCTACCATTAACTACCATAAATGCCACCATTAGCCACCATTTCTGTACTAGTGGAAGAGTATCTAGATTTAGCATGCTCTCGTATAGTCAAGTACAGGGTAAAGAGCTATTATTAATATATGGATGATGACAAGTCGAGGGAAATATTAGATAAGTTGGAAGAGCTGGCACAGCGGCCTGGCTTTTTGCGTGTGTTGGCAGATATCATGGTGAGTGATATGTTTTATCCAGTGGCTGAAGCGGCCGAGGTAGATTGGCGCTCGCGCGTATCCAACCAGGAGGCTACACTCCTCACTGGCTACATGGTCAAGAAGCCTATCATGGACACGAAGATTACTCAAAAACAGGTTGATAGTACCGCCGCAGAGGTACGCAAGCTACTGAATGAGTTGCACCAGATCCAGTCTATGAAGATGTTTGATGCCCTTGAGCCACGAGATTTCAGTGGTCTCAGTCAAGAAGAGGTATCTGCTAAGTTGAAAGAGGCACACTCTCAAGGCTCAAGTATGGTCGAGCCGATCTTCTACGGTGACAGCGGTGCCTACGACTTCCAGTTTATCGATAGTGCACCCGAATTATATGTTGAGGATAAGGTCTGGCTCGAAAATAATTTCATGGCTTTGGATACGGCTGGTAAATACTACTGGGCAGCTTATAACTATATCCTTGCGAAGGCCACGATCGGAGAGATTGATAAGGATCAAGCGCTCGACCCGATTGACATAATGACCTTTAGCAAGCAGCAGCTTCTGGATTCTGCAAAGGAGTTCTACCCGAAAGATAAGGACATCACTAGAGTATCGGTAGGTAAGTTCTTAGAGTTGTTTAGTACGGAACCTGGTGATAACACCAACCAAATATTTACTTCGCCTGGGGAGTACAATGTCGCTAGCTCGCGTCCGCTGATAAAGGTCTCCGATGATCACTATTTCTTGCCTGTGAATCTTGATCTCGCCCAAGCCATTTATGAAAATCCATTCTACGGAATGATCAAGGATACCAACTACATAAACGAAGTGGCCAAACATCGCGGTGACGCAGTTGAGGACATAACCTACAACACACTAAAGGGTACGTTCGGTGATAAGGTCTACAAGCGCGTCAAAGTCAATAAAGGCAACAGCACTCTCACAGACATAGACGTAATGGTGGTAGTCGGCAACAAGGCTATCATATTCCAGTGCAAGGGCAAGAAGTTGACTGAGCTATCACGCCGCGGAAACACTGAAGTTCTGAAACAAGATTTCCAAAATGCCATCCAGAAGTCGTACGATGAAGCCGTGACGATTCGATCTACACTACTTGGAAAAGATAGCTATAAGTTGGTTGATGAGACGGGTGCAGAGATCACGTTGCCTAATGGCCTGGATGAAGCCTACATCATGTGTGTGACTGCCGACGTGTATCCAGCTGCTCTGCACCAAACTAGCCAATACCTCAATAGGGAGGATGGTGATCCGTATTGTCTACCCATCAGTCTGTTTGATCTCGAAACCACGGCCGAGTACCTGAAGCGCCCCTTTGAGTTTCTTTTCTATGTCAAGCAAAGGATAGATACCGTGGAGACTATGAGGGCTGAAAGCGAGATGGCTTTTCTTGGTTATCACCTTAGAAAACGTCTGATTATGCCGGAGGGCGCAGACGGAGTACTACTTACGCAAGATTTTGGTCAACTCATTGATGCCGATTACCTTCATCGGAAAGGTCGGTTACCCGAACCTCCAGAGGAACATCGTTTGATACGTGATGAGGATAATCCTCTCAGGGAAAGGATTATCAAAGAAGTTTCTTCTCATCCGTCACCGGACATAACCGACATAGTTATGTTTCTTTACGGCATATCCGACACCTTTCTGGACGAAATCGGCGGCTACATGGAGCAGATTAAAGAAACGGTTAGAAAGACAGGTAAGACCAATGATGTATCTACAGCGATTGGTGAACGTTGGGGTGGTCTGACATATGTTTGTGCACCTAACTATCCTGAATTACATAAAGCTATGCTGTCACTAGCAGAGATCAACAAATATCGCTACAAGAGTGGCCAGTGGCTTGCGCTTGGAACTGTACCTGGGGAAGAGCGCTTTGTGAGCTACGTTCTTTACAGTAACAAGCCCTGGGAACCATCTGAAGCGATGGACGAAGTAGTTAGGCTTCATGAGCAGGGCGGCCGCACGCACAAGAAGAAGCTAGCTGCCGCAAGGGCGCAACAGGTGAAGGTAAAGAAGGCCAATGCTAAAAAGAAGGCTGCGAGAAAAAATAAGCGGAAGCACAAGCGATGATACCCTACATAGACTTTGGAACTAAAAACAGAATGTCTCACGCGGAAAGTCCGTTCGTCACTCACGACAAACCGATCGTTGTCTTTATTGACCGAGAAACCCTAGATGACGGAGACGAGCTAGAGTTCTTAATGCGGCAGGCTGATGGGAAGCGGCTGCATGTAATCAGTACTCAGGATGAAGGCAGTGCTCATCTTGAATACAAAGCCAGAGATGACGGGGTGCTGGAGTTTGAGGTAACTATGCTGGATGGCACTGGCGGCGGTCGCTACGGCATCCCCTTTGTACAGCAGTACAAAGATATTGCTTCGTCACCTGAGTTCACGCGCTGGGGTACTGCGGAAGAGATTGAGCGTGCATTTATTGCATCCAAAACTGCCGAGAACCTCAACGCACAGGTTTTTATCACTGGCGACAAGATCTTGCTGGAACACAAGGATATGGGCATCATATCGAGTTCCTATCCGCTTACACTTGCTGATGGCCTGGCGCTTATTGGCTTAATCCTCCGACGACGTAACGACTATGCAGTTGTTGCCGACCGACAGGGCGGATCAACGTTTACCTACGATCACGGACGCTGGTCATTCTTTTGGCACGCGTCGCGCGACATGCTACCAGCAGCCTGGCGGCTAGTGACTGGCTGTGCGCAAATGGACGACAGATGCCGTGACCTGGCACTAACGGCAATACAAAGAACATCCAATGCTTTGAAGTCTAGGGATCATGTCCATGAGCAAATCTTTCTTGAGCAAAGTAACAGCAGTACCGAGGATGCTATATTCTATCTGGATTACTACCTCATATCATTTACGGCCGCATTTGATGTTCTCGCCAGGATAGCTGAAGAAATATACCAGCCTGTCAGTGGTAGGGGTAGGAGTGTAAAGCGTGTCACGTGGCGTGGCCGCGACTGGCTAGCTGCGCTAGGCAGACAGGACAGTGCTTTAGCGGCGCTCATGGCGCCCCAGACAACTAACAGAGATGTCCTCGACTTTATTGCAAGGCTTCGTAACTACATACACGCCGAAGGGTTACAGGGGGCAACACACATTAAGAACGGCAAGAAGGCACCTTTGCTGCTCCATGTTCCGGAGGCCGAAGTATCAGATATAGCAGACATCATAACAAGGATCGGTGGCGGAAGCTGGGTTGTCGATCGACCTCGACCTAACGTTATGTTCTTGGAGCTTGGCGAATTGGCTGAACGGATAACCCCACTTGCTATAGAGGCACTGAACAACTTGATGAACGCAATAGACATTACGAGAGTGCCTGGACATGATCCGTCTAAGATACAGACCAGCCCGCCTGCAGACTGGCTTCCTGCAAAACAGATTGCTGACATCCGGA
>JBBTRW010000069.1:0-1039 GCA_038064995.1 Patescibacteria group bacterium
ATGATCATTCTGGTAACTACGACGTGTCAACGGCAAGGTTTACGCAGAGTTTTTCTGTTTCAGCACAAGAAATCACCTCTAACGGCATGGCTTTTAACGACACTGGCTCAAAAATGTATGTTATAGGCGGTACTGGCGATGATGTTAATGAATACAACCTTTCTACCCCATATGACATTTCGACAGCCAGCTACCTGCAGGTTTTTTCTGTGTCAACTCAAGACACTAACCCACAGAGTGTGAGCTTTAACAGCGACGGTACAGAAATGTATATTGTAGGTACCACAAATGACACAGTACACGAATACACGCTATCTAGCGCATACAATGTCTCTACTGCGCGACCCTCAAGCGTATCGGTATCCAGCCAAGACAGCGGCCCAAACGGCGTAGTTTATAACGATGATGGCACCAAGATGTTTATGGTGGGCAGTACTAACGATAGGGTTTATGAATATAACTTGTCAACTGCGTATAATGCCACCACCGCCACCTACTCGCAGAGCTTTCTAGTATCTGGCAACGATGGGGTGCCACAGGGTATCGCCTTTAATGGCGATGGTACAAAAATGTATATGGCCGGGAGCAACAGCGACAGAATAAACGAATACTCGCTATCAACTGGTTTTGATGTCTCAACCGCTGCATACGTACAGAATTTATTTATAAATCCGCAGGACACTAACGCAACGGGAGTGACCTTTAACGGCGATGGTACAAAAATGTATATGGTGGGCAGTACTAACGATCGAGTATACGAGTATGACCTGTCAACGGGCTTTGATGTCTCAACTGCCGTATATCTGCAGAACTTCTCGGTTGCCGCACAAGAGACGGCTCCGAATGACATAGCATTCAACAGTGATGGTACAAAGATGTATATAATTGGCAGCACCTCTGACAATGTAGTACAGTACAATCTATCTAGCGCCTATGATGTGGCGACAGCCGTTTACTCACAGTCTCACTCGATCAGTACACAAGACGCCACCGCGCAAGGCATAGCATTCAGTCCTGACGGTACAAAAATGTTAATGGT